>JBGPMX010000102.1:0-10291 GCA_041487215.1 Planctomycetia bacterium
AACCGCTGAACGGGTTGCCCATCCAAGACCCCAACCCGAGACGGAACATGGGCACCATAAAGTAACGGTTCAAATACCAGAAGAAACGCCGCAGGGAGTTGAGGTTCATCGTTTTCATGGCGCCAGGATAATCGTCAGGCTGGAGAGAGCCACGCTGCCGGGGATGCGGCTGCCCTCCTGGCGGAAGATCAACCGCACGGGGGTCGCGGCACTGACTTTATAGGGGATCTCGAGCTGGAAGGGGGTATGGCTGAGCTCGCCGCTGGGCGGTTCGACGTGGAACTGCTTGGTGAAAAGCACGCTGTTGTCCTCGCCGATGGCTTCGAGGATGACCGGCGAGTCGTTGACCGGGCGGATCAGGCCTTCGATGACCAGTTTCCCGCTGGTGACCGTCTGGCCTTCGTCGGGGTAGCGGATGATATACGGTTCCTGGGTGACCTCGGGAGCGTAGATTTCGTTGCGCCCGACCTTTTGCAGGATCACATCCACCGATTCGATCGCGATGGCGCGCCCGAAGCGGTCGCTGGTCAGCACCTGAAGGCGGGCGGTTTCGGCGGCGGAGTTGATCTCAAAGGGGATGACGGGGTAGAAGGCGATCGATTTGTGTTTGTATTCGCGGAAGTCGACGGCCTGGCGGACGATCAGGCGGCCGTCTTCGCCGATCAACTCGACCCTCACCATGCCATACCTCTTCACCCATGAGGACAAGGCCGAGCGTGAGCATCTCGCCGCCATCGAAGCTGGCCTCGACCGGGTGACCATTGAATGCCTGGAGAAGATCGGCGTCGGTGAAGGCTGGCGCTGCCTGGAGATCGGTGCCGGGGCCGGCTCCATCGCGGAGTGGTTCTGTCGCCGCGTTGGGCCGAATGGCAAGGTCGTCGCGACCGAACTACAGACCAAGTTCCTTGAAGCCATCAACGCCCCAAAGGCGGAGCATCGGGGATAAGTCCAATAAGTCGAGACCCTCAATCGGATGCTGCGGCGTGCTTGCCTGAGGCTATATTGGACTTCTCCCCTTTGTGCGCGGCCAGCCTGTTGAAAAACCTGTAGCTGAACTCGCCAGAGTTCAGAAGTTCGCTGGCTGAATTCCTCGTACGCGGAGCATTCATCATGGCCGGTGAGGCGCGCTTTCACTGGGTTCGCGTCGTGGTGGCCGTGGTCGCCGCCGAGGCCTTGCCTATCCTGGCGCTGGTTGCCGTCGTCTTTGTGTATAGTTTTACGAGGCGCGCGGATTCACGGTCACCCGAGGAGTTCGCTCCGGTCGCGGGGATGTGGGTGGGTCCGATCGGTGGATTCCTGGCCACGTTGCTGTTCGCGTGGTGGGCTGGGAAGCGTTCTTCCCAACGGCCGATGGTGCACGGCACGGCGGTCGGCCTCGGGACGGCTCTGCTCGATCTCGGCATCGGCATGCTGCTGAGCAGAGACGAGCCGCTAGACCCCGTGTTTTTCTTGTCGAACGGCGGCAGATTCCTCGCCGGTGTGCTCGGCGGCTGGCTCGCGTCCCGGGCCGCTGTGCCGACTCGCAGCTGAGACCGTGGGTCCGCGTGTGCACTTTGCATTGTCCGCTGCGTCGTCTCACGGGCTTTCCAGTATCCTCCTGGCCGCAGATCCAAGACCTATGGCTATCACGCAAGCGGTTCCACTGTTATGAGTAGCGGATGTTGCGCGCTCCATCGAGTGGTATCGTGGCACCCTGGGCTTTGTCGGCGACCCCTTTCCCGCTGCGACGCCTTATGAGCTCGCCATCCTTCGCCACGGAAAACGCTGGCCCTGTGCACGCCGCCAGAGGAGCTTTCTTGCAGCGTCTTGGGCGGTCTCTTAGACTCGTCCCTGACGCTGCGGATAGGACAGGAATCTAGCGAGCGAGCAAGACGATGGACGGCCACGAAGAGCTCAAGCAGGCCATCGAAGGCAGCGATGGCATCCTGGTGCTGCGCGGCAGCGGGAACTGCCGCCGCTGGAATGGAATCCAGTACAAGGTCGGCCTGTCCGCCAAGAACGTCGGGGCGCGCAAGCTGTCCATGAATGTGGCCACGATCCCGCCCGGCGGGGTGGCATGCGCCCACATTCACGTGGGCTTCGAGGTGATGCTGTACATCCTCCAGGGCCGCGTCCGCCACGAATATGGCCCGGGACTCGAGAAGGTGATCGACAACGAAGCGGGTGACTTCATTTTCATTGAACCGGGCGTGCCGCACGAGGTCTTCAATCTGAGCGACAAGGAGCCGGTCATCGCCGTGGTCGCACGCTCGGATGCCGATGAGTGGGAGAACATCATCCCGTACGATCGCCGCAGCGCACCACGCGAGCAGCCTCCTGTTTCGCCGTAGCCGCAACAGACCGGATCACCGTGACCACTCGGACCGATCGCAACCATGCCTGCGAGCTCGACGAAGCGGACGAACTCAAGCCGTTCCGCGACCGGTTCTGCTTCAGCGATCCCGCGCTGGTGTACCTGGACGGCAATTCGCTCAGCCGGTTGCCATCGGCCACGCGCACGCGCGCCGAGCGGGTCGTAGCGCACGAGTGGGGTGAGCGCCTGATCCGGAGCTGGAACGAACACTGGATCGATCTTCCTTTGCGGGTGGGCGCCAAGATTGCGCGATTGGTCGGCGCCGAGGCGGACGAGGTCCTGGTGGCCGACTCCACGTCGGTCAATCTCTTCAAGCTGGCCATTGCCGCCCTGCGCCTGTGCCCCGGCCGCACCAGAATTATCAGCGATGAGCTCAACTTTCCGTCCGACCTGTACGCCCTCGCGTCCGCTGCGGCGTTGGCCGGACCGGAGTACCAGCTGGAGATCGTGCGTTCGCCCGATGGGCTGATCGTGCCGCTCGGATCGCTGGTCGACGCGATCGACGCGACAACCGCGCTGGTCGCTCTGTCCCATGCGTCATTCAAGAGCGGATATGTGCACGACATGGCGGGCGTCACGGCGCGGGCGCACGCGGCCGTCGCGCTGGTGCTCTGGGACGTGAGCCACTCGGTCGGCGTCCTACCGCTCTCGTTCCGAGATGCGGCCGTGGACCTCGCGGTCGGCTGCACTTACAAGTACCTGCACGGCGGCCCCGGCGCGCCCGCGTTCCTTTACGTGCGCCGTGACCTGCAGGACCGCTTCGATAACCCGAACGCCGGCTGGTTCGGCCATCGCGACCCGTTCGGGTTCGCGCCGCACTACTATCCCGCGGCCGGACTGCGGCGGTTCCTGACCGGGACGCCGAGCGTCGTTTCGCTCGCACTCATCGAGCCGGGAGTGGACCTGGTGCTCGAAGCGGGTATCGACCGGGTGCGCGCCAAGTCGACGCGGCAGACCGGTTCACGTTCACGCCCGGCGCCGCGACGCGCGTGTTGCCCTGGTCATACGATGCTCCTTGATTGTGGTTTAGCAAAAACCTAGGCCGTGTCCGATCATTGCACCGTAGGCCGACGCGCGAGATCCTTCGCTCTGCTCGTACCTCGCTCCGCTCAGGATGACAGGCCTTCAACTGCCATTCGAAGAGTGACGGGACACTCGTATCCGGCGTCCTACCGGGTCTGAAGCTCGACGATGCGGACCGCCCCGGCGGGGACGACCAGCTGGACAACGTTCTGGTCCCCGTCACGACTCGTGTCCAGGGTCGCCCCCGTGAACCATTCCGTGGCGCTGGACACCGGCTGCGCCGTGCGGATGTGTACCGCGCGTTTCTGCGAGTAATCCGTGGGTCCGACTCCGTGCTGCAGCCGGTGGTTGCCCGCCGGATTCAGCAGCACCAGGATCCAGCCCCTCTCGGTGCGATTGAGCAACCATTCGACATCCCCTCGCGCTTCAACGGGCAGCAGGCCTTGCCTCGCGTGGGCGAGCACCAGAGCGACCAGCGGTGTTGCGGCCTGATCGATGCCGAGCCCGCGCGGGATGGAAAGGAAAACCAGCCGGCCCTTGCCGCGCTCGAACACGGACGCCACGGGGTCGCCGCTGCCGGCGGTCGCGAGCACACGCCCGCCGGCAATCGGCCGGCAGCGGAAACGCTGGGCAGCTACCTTGCGCGGCATCGGCTTCCAGTCGATCGCGTGGTCCTCGGCGACCGCGCCGAGTTCGGGCAGGCTGAGCTCCCCCACGCCGGGGCCGCTTAGCTGCTCATCACTCACCACAAGCGTGCCGCCGCCGAGCACATAGTCGGCAAGCTTCTTGCCCCATGCGGCTGACAGGGACACTTCGCCGTTGAGGACGACGACGGGGTACGCGTCGATCACGTCCATTCGGGTAGGCGCGGTCACCAAAACATCAAAGATGTCGCCAAACCCGCCCGGCAGATAGTTCTGGTTGGTAGCCGTATTCAGCTCGGCTTCCTTCGGCCCGTACGCCGGGTAGGCCACCTGAAACCATTCCTTGAGCATGCGGGCGTGGCCGTTGAAGCCCAACACCTCGGGGTTCAGGCTCGGCTCAAAGCCGAAATAGCCGGGCTGGAATCCGTTGGGCTCCCAGCCGTGCGCGCGATCGAGCAGGAACGCGATCGGGGTGTAGGGAGTACCGCGGTCGGGGTGCTGGCGGGTGACCGCCAGGAATTGCTCGACCAGACGGCCCTTGGGAGAGAGCTGGATGGGTTTCCGCGGGGTGGAGCCGCCGCCCGGCATCCAGAACTCGTCAAACCCCTGCTCGTGGTAGAACAGCGACGCCCCCGAGAAGTACTGATGCCAGAGATCGAATTTGTACCAGGTCATGCCGGCGCCACCCAAGGCGTCGTACCAGTTGTCATAGACGTACTTGGGGTGGGCGTACGTGGACTGTTCCGAATAGATCGTCGACGAGTCGCCGAAATTGCAGGAGCGATAGGCGGCCCAGAGCCCACCGTACTGACGCGCGCCGCCGCGCAAGAAAGCCACGCGCATGGCGAGGCTCGGGACGACCGTGGTGTTCTCGTAGCCAACGGTCCGGGCGCCCCATTCCCGAGCGGCATGAGCGAATGCCGTCATGTCCGACGACTGACAAGGAATGGTGTGTTCGTAGGAGTTGGCCGGGTCGTCGCCGAAGATTCTTTTCTGCTTGGCCGCATTCGCCGCCAAGAAGAGCTCGGCAAACGCGTCGAGCGCCTCGCCCCGGCTCTTCACGGTGCGGAGCCGCGCCTGGAGCGCGGCCGCGTCGTAGAGCACGGAGTGGCCGAGGCTTTCCCCGGAGATATTGCCCACGTAGCGGTCCCGGAATTTCGGCCAGTGGGCCTGCGCCCGGTCCGTGAGCCGCTGGGGCTCAATGTAATTCATCATGTTCGCCCACGGCCGGAGCGGGTTGGCTTCGAGCCATTCGACCACGTGTGGGTTGTCCAGGATGTTCGGGCCCGCGCCATGGAATACCGGCACGATACGCGGATCGCTGAAGATCGGCACATCGCTGCGCCCGCCGTACGCCTCGCGAAAAGCGCTGACCAGCGCGGGTTCGGTCTGATAGGGAAACAGGATGCGCCGTGGGCTTGCTGACGCGAGGTCTTCTTCCCAGGGCTTGCCGACGTTCCAGAGGTATAGGAAGCCCTTATCCTGGAACGAAGCCACCTTCCAGGCTGGTGGGAGCGCCGTCTCACCACCGCGGGAGGCCAGCGGCGTCGGGGCAACCGTGGGATTGTGGCTCAATTCATCGAGCAGCTTCCACGTCGGCCGGACCGGCTTCTCGCGATGGTACGGGTGGTAGGCGTCATCCGTGGTAAGGCAGAAGCAATCGACCTGGCGGTGGACCTTCTGCTTGGAGTGGGCCAGCAGGGTGAGCTTGGCGGTGCCTTTGGCCAGCTGGACCGGCCGGGATGCCCAGCTAAAGGCCCAATTCCATAGGAGCTTGATTTCGTCGTCTTCGTCGGCATCCGGCACTGCCTGTTCGCCGAAGCGGAGCTCGAGGGGCGCGGTGCCGGCCTGCTCGATGCGCACGGCGAATTGTTCGGTCTCATTCCGCCAGTCTCGGTAGCGGACCCAGAGCTTCCACGCGCCCGCTTCGGGCACTTCAAACTCTGTAAACGCGCTGGCCTGGTTGTCGTCCGGCGCGCAGGCGATGCTGAGCCAGCCGCTCTCGCCCCCTTGGGTCCACTCGGGGGCGATGCCGGGCCCCGACAGCGCCCAGTGTCCGTCGGTTTTGCCGCCCATGTCGGGAAAACAACTGCCGCGCACGCCGCGCAGGTGTTCGGCTTCGATCCAGATCGACTCCTGGGCCCGCGCGAGCCGGGTGTTCAGGCACAGGATGGGCCCGGATAGTGCCAGCATCCAGCAAACGGTCCGCCGCATGCGTTTCATCGTGGTTGTTCCTCGGTGCCGGTTCATCGTTGTGGGGTTTTATTTGACGTAGGTTGGCCCTTCCGGGCCGACAACGACGGCCTGGAAGGCCCATCCTGCGCCAAACGACGGCCTGGAAAGGCCAATCTACTTGCCGACGCGCCACGCAGATCCTTCGCTCCGCTCGTTCCTCGCTCTGCTCAGGATGACAGATCACGGGGCGCCCGGAAGTGGAGCGCAGAAGCCCACGCGGGGAATCCTTCGCTCGGCTCGTGCCTCGCTACGCTCAGGATGACAAAGCAGGTGTGCCCGGTAGCGCTCCCTTATCAAGCGCGGGGTCGTGGTGAACGCAGAGCGCGAGGCCGCCGCCGATGAACAGGGCGAAGGCCAATGCCATCAGTCCGCCGGCGTAGCTGCCGCTAGCGGCCTTCACCGCGCCAACGATGTTGGGTGCCACGAAGCCGCCCAGGTTGCCCACCGAGTTGATCAGCGCGATGCCGCCCGCCGCGGCCGTGCCGCTCAAGAATGACGTGGGCAGCGACCAGAATGGGGCCAGCATGCTCCACATACCCAGGGCCGCCAGCGACAGCGACAGAACGGCCAGCCAGGGAGATGGCACAAAGGCGGCGAGCGCCCAGCCGGTGGCGGCCAAAAACGCCGGCACTGCCACGTGCCAGCGCCGCTCGCCGCTGCGGTCCGAGTGCGCCCCGATCAGCACCATGGTCACCACCGCCGCCACGTACGGGATGGCGGAGAGCAGGCCGATAGAGAGCTTGCTCGACCCCGAGAAGTGCTCGTTGACCAGCGGCGGCAGGTAGAGTCCGAAGCTGTTCGCGCCCATGGCCACCGTAAAATAGAGCGCGCTCAGCAGCCACACGCGCGGGCTGGCCATGGCGCGTAGCAGCGTGAAGCCGTGCGACCGCTCGCGGTGCTCTTCCTCGCGGCCCATGCGGTCGGCGAGCCACGCACGCTCGTCGGCCGTCAGCCACTGCGCCTGCTCGGGACGCTCGGTCAGGTAAACCAGCACCGCCACGCCGAGGAGCATCGCAGGGATGCCCTCGACCAGGAAGAGCCACTGCCAACCGGCCAGGCCTGCGACCCCGTCCATGTATTGCATGAGGGCGCCGGAGATCGGGCCCCCGATGATGCCGGCGATGGCGGATGCGGTCATGAACCGGGACACGGCCCGCGCCCGCTCGCGTGCCGGAAACCAGTACGTCAAGTACAGGATCATGCCGGGGAAGAATCCCGCCTCGGCCAATCCCAGCAGGAAGCGGAGAGAATAAAAACTCCACGGGCCGCGCACGAACATCATGCTCGACGAGATCACGCCCCAGGTGATCATGATCCGCGCCATCCAGATGCGCACGCCCGTGCGGCTCAGGATGAGGTTGCTGGGGATTTCGAAGAGGAAGTAGCCGATGAAGAAGATGCTTGCGCCGAGCCCGTAGGCCTGTTCGCTGATGTGCGTGTCTTCCAGCATCTGCAGCCGGGCGAAGCCGACGTTGACCCGGTCCAGGATGTTGACGACGTAGAGCAGGAACAGGAAGGGGATGAGCCGCAGGCTCACCTTGCGCAGCAGCGCCGTCTCGAACGATCGGTCGGATGGGGACTGCGCGTTGGCCGCGGCGGCGTGAGAGGAACGAGCTACGCCGGTAGGCGGGTCGGCCGCGCGCATGGTAAACGCTCGTGTTGGGGGATCCTGAGGTTAATCGTCGCCATGGCGGTTCGCTAGGGTAACTCCGCCGCCGCCCCTCGTTCGATCCATGAGAGCGGCAACAGACTGGAGCGTTGAGCGTGCCACCGCCCCTCACCCCCGGGTTCACCGCCCCTCACCCCCAACCCCTCTCCCCACGCTCGCTCCTGGGATCCATGAGAGGAGCTCCCGTGGGGCGAGGGGAGAGGTGCGCGCGAGAAGAGCCTCTCCCGCGCAGTGTGGGGCGGGGAGCAACAGCGCGTCTCGGGGCGACGAGACCACTGGAGATCCTTCGCGCGGGGGCGAGTCCGGCCCCCTCTCCCGCTCATGGATCCGTGGGAGAGGGACGGAGTGAGGGCTCCTCTCATAACAGCCAAGCGCCCCTGGCAACCGGACAACCGCCCCCTCACCCTGCCCTCTCCTCCGCATGAGCCATGAGCGCGGGGGAGAGGGGACCGCGCCATAACCAAGCACCGAGATCCTTCGCTGCTCGTTCCTCGCTGGCTCAGGATGACAGGGAACCGTCGCCAACGCGGAGCCCCGATGAATCCGGGTCCTACCAGTGGAGGGCTGCTGGTGAACTAAGACCGGAGCGCAGCCAGCCGGGCACAGCCGGCGGCGCCAATGTAGCCGGCGTCCGAGCCGAGCTCGGCGTAGACGATTTCCGTGCTCTGGGCAGGAAGTGGGAAGGCGAGCCGCCGCACGTCCTCGCGGATCCATTCCAGGAACTGCGCGCCCGAGTGGCTCATGCCGCCGCCGAAGACGACGATGTCCGGGTCGATGGTGTGCATGAGGTTGGTCGTTCCGACGGCCAGGAAGTACGCGGTGTCGCGCATGAGCTGGTGGCAGAACGGGTCGCCCGCCTTGCCCAGGTCGTCGATCACGCGGGCGCGCCGGCCGGGGTCGGTGGCGGGCCACTGCGCGCGCAGGGCCGAGGTCACCCCGGCGGCAAGGCCTTCCTCAGCGCGCTTGACCAGCGCGGTTGCGGACGCGTACGCCTCGAGGCAGCCGTAGCGGCCGCAGCCGCAGACACGCGGCGAGTCGTCGTCCCCCAGCTTCATGCGGATCACGATATGGCCGCACTCGGCGCCGTGGCTGTGACGCCCCTCGATGATCACGTCATCGATGATGATGCCGCAGCCGATGCAGGTGCCAAGCGTGAACAGCACCAGGCTGGCGGCCGGTTTCCCGGTGGCTCGGTGCGTGCGGCCGGCCCCCGCCCAGTACTCGCCGTATGCGGCAGCGTTTGCATCGTTCTGAAACGTGACCGGCTTGCCGAGCTCGGCGGCCAGCCGGTCGCGCACCGGGAAGTTCCGCCAGTCGGGACCACGCAGGTTGACCGGCTCGAGCAGCACGCCGCGGGGGATGTCCATGGTGCCGGGGGAGCCGAGCCCGACGCCGCGGATGTCGGCCCAGCTGAGGCCGCTTTGCTCGACGGCGCTGCGCGCGGCGCGCGCCATATTGCCGAGGCTCACCGCCGCCCCGCGCGCCGGCTCGGTCGGCACCTCGACGGGTTTGTCCAGGAAGGTCCGGCCGGTGTCGTCCACGACCCCGGATTTGATACTCGTGCCGCCCAGGTCGACACCCACGAATAAGGGCGGGCGGGGCTCGCGGATGGGCTGTGCGGAGCGCGTCTGCGTCATGGACCCTCCGTCATGGTTCGCCTGTTGCCTCGATGCGTGGGAAGAGTGGCGGCACCTTGCCGTCGCTGAGTTCCGCCGTCACCCGCAGCTCGCTGACGGGCGCGGGCGGCCGCGCCACGTGTTCGAGCCGGACATCGGCGTACGGCACGCCGTAGGCGAACGCCGCATAGAGCTTCTGCGACGTGGCCGGAATGAACGGCTTCGTGAGGATCGCGGCCACGCGCAGCGCTTCGGACAGGTTCAAGAGCACCCGGCGGCACGCGTCGCGATCACTTTTCGCGAGTTTGAACGGCTCCGTGCGATCGATGTACCGGTTGGCCGGGTCGAGCACCTTCTGCCAGACGGCTGCCAGCGCCAGGTTGTACTCGCAGCGCTCGATGCGCAGCTCGTAGTCGCGCGCGACGGTCGCAAGCTGCGCGTCACCGAAGACGTCGCTCGGGGTGGTATCGCCCGCGCCGGGGAGCGTGCCCTCGAAGTAGCGCAGGCACATCGCCAGGGTGCGGCTGTACAGGTTGCCCAGGTTGTTGGCCAGGTCCGCGTTGTACACGGCGGTGAACCGCTCGTAGCTGAACTCTCCGTCCCCGGTGAACGGGCACTCGCGCATGAAGAAGTAGCGGAACGCGTCGGCCCCGAACCGCTCGTAGAGGTCCATGGGATCGACCACGTTGCCCAGTGACTTGGACATCTTCTCGCCCTTCAGGAGCACGAAGCCGTGCACCTGCACGCGGCG
>JBGPMX010000103.1:0-10242 GCA_041487215.1 Planctomycetia bacterium
CAAAAAAAAAGAAAAAATTAACTAATTTTTTAGTGACAAGCAGATAAGTAACTGATTAGAATTGCGGCAATTTAAATTTAATCAGTTACGGAGGAGCCACCATGGCATTACCCTTGTTCGACCGCTCGACGCGCCGGCACTTCCTGGCCACGCACGCGCTGGGAATCGGCTCGATCGCCCTGGCCTGGCTGCTCGATCGCGAGAAGCTGCTTGCGGACCAGCCGAGCCGGCCGGAGCTGGAGCACCACGTGTTCGACCTGAAGCCGAAGGCGCCGCCGTTGCGGCCGCGGGCGCAGGCGATGATCTCGCTCTTTATGCAGGGGGGGCCGAGCCACATCGACCTGCTCGATCCCAAGCCGGCGATGGCGCGCTACGACGGCGGCACGTTTCCCGGGCAGATCAAGTACGACAACGCGGCGCAGGCGAGTGCGAAGGTGCTCGCCAGCCCCTGGAAGTTCGCGAAGCACGGGGCGAGCGGCACCGAGGTTTCCGAGCTGCTGCCTCACCTGGCCGAGATCGTGGACGACATCACCCTGATCCGGTCGATGCACACGGGGGTGAACAACCACGGCCAGTCGATCTTCGCGCTCAACAGTGGCCGGCCGCTCGCCGGCCGCCCCGCGCTCGGCAGCTGGATGACCTACGGACTGGGTTCGGAGAGCGACAACCTGCCGGCGTTCGTCGTGCTGACCGATCCCGAGGGGCTGCCGGTCGAAGGGGTGGCGAACTGGTCCAATGCGTGGCTGCCGTCGCTGTTTCAGGGGACGGTGGTGCGGCCGCGCGAGCCGCGCATCCTGAACCTCGACCCGCCCCCCGAGCTGCGCGGCGGCCCGCAGGCGCGGTATCTCGACTACCTGGAGCAGATCAACCGCGGGCACCTCGAGCGGCATCCGGGCGAACTGGACCTCGAGGCGCGCATCGCCAGCTACGAGCTGGCCGCGCGTATGCAGACGGCGGCCAAGGAGGCGCTCGACCTGGCCGGCTAGACCGAGGCGACCCGGCGACTCTACGGGCTGGACGAGCCGGCCACGGCGGAGTACGGCGCGCGATGCCTGATCGCGCGCCGGCTGGTCGAGCGCGGCGTGCGCTTCGTACAGATCTTCACGCGCTACCAGTTCTGGGACCACCACGGCTCGATCCGCTCGGCGCTGCCCGCCGCCTGCGGCAAGACCGACCGGCCGGCGGCCGCGCTGGTGAAGGATCTCAAGCAGCGTGGGCTACTCGATACCACGCTCGTGCACTGGGGCGGCGAGATGGGCCGGCTACCCGTGATCCAGAACGACGCGGGAGCCGACAAGGTGGGCCGCGACCATAACACCTACGGCTTCTCGATGTGGCTGGCGGGCGGGGGCCTCCGCGGCGGCCTCGCGTACGGCGCGACCGATGACTTCGGACACAAGGCGGTCAGCGACGTCGTCACACACAGCGACTACCATGCCACGCTGCTCCAGCTTTTCGGGCTCGAC
The DNA here is from genome assembly GCA_041487215.1 of Planctomycetia bacterium. GTDB lineage: Bacteria > Planctomycetota > Planctomycetia > JALXBF01 > JBGPMX01 > JBGPMX01. The sequence continues at coordinate 1,467 of JBGPMX010000103.1, forward strand.
CCCGCTCGCCTCGTCTACCGCCGCAATGGCCGCGAGCAATCGCTCATCGACAGCCAGCCTTGCCGCGTGGTCCGCGAGATCCTGGCCTAAGGGGCTCCGAAGCAGTAGAGGTGCCTGGTCGTGCGCAGATAGATGCGGCCGCCGGCGAGCGCCGGCGTGGCGTAGGTGTCCTCGTCGAATTCCGCCGACGACAGCACCTGCCAATCGTCCGCCGCCCGGACTACCGACGCCACGCCGCGTTCGTTCAGCAGGAAAACCTTGCCGTCTCCGGCGACGGGCGAGCTGTAATAGTTGCCGCTTCCCGGAAGACGGGCGGCCTTGCGCAGCACCCCGGTCCGGGCGTCGATGCACGACAGGATGCCACCGTCCTTCACCGTGAACACGCGGCCGTTGTAGCACAGCGGCGACGCGCAGAACGGAACGAACCGGGTCTGCTCCCAAAGCACGTGCGACTCGGTGCTCTCTCCCTCGCCCCCCGGGCGAATTGCCATCACGACGTTCCGCGTACGCTCGAAGAGTCCTCGGAAGTACTCATACTCCTGCCGGGTGATCGATCCGCTCTTGTCCCGGTCGATCTGCGAGAACCGCTGTTTGATTGGGCCCTCGGGCAGCTCGTCGATTTCGAGTGTGCCGTTCTTATTTGCATCGAGCTGCGCGGCCGCCTCCTCGAACGGCTCGACGCGGATGCGGTCGGTCGGCTCGCCCCCTGCGGACCAGCCCGCCACGTACAGGTTGTTGTCGTCGCCGACGGCCGGCGTCGCACACACGGTGCGCGACAAGCCCCGCACCGTCCAGCGTTCCTTGCCGCTGGCCAGGTCGTAGCCCACGACGCGCAGCGTCCCCGCGACCACCACCTGTTTCGTTTCCCCGACGCTCCAGAGGACCGGCGTGGAAAAGTTGCGGGGAAACTCCGATCGGTCAGTCGTCCAGACCGTCTCGCCGGTCCGCTTATCGATCGCGGTGAGGAACGAGTCGGTATCGTGGTCCTGGCAGAGAATGATGCAGTCGCCGGCGATGACGGGGGAGCTGCCGGCCCCGAAGTCGTTGTTGAAGGGCCCCATGGGGCGGCGCCAGAGCAGGCGGCCGGACGTGTCGTAGCAGTGCAGCCCGCTGGACCCGAAGAAGCTCACCACGCGCTCGCCGTCCGTGGCGGGGCTCGGCTGGGCGTAGCTGCCGATGCCGTGGATTTGTTCGAGCGTCTCGTGCGGCGCCCGCGCCTCCCAGAGCAGCTTACCCGAGCGGGCGTCGAGCGCCAGCGTGAGCAGCTCGCCATCTCGCGCCGCGGTGAGCACCACGCGGTCGCCGAACACCACCGGGGACGAGTGGCCCGGCGGCACAGCGGCCTTCCAGATGACGTTGGTCTCCGGCCCGATTTCCGCGGGCAGCGGCGACTCCGAGGCAGCGCGGCCCGATCCGTTCGGGCCGCGGAACTGCGGCCAGGCATCGGCTGCCCGCGCGGGGTCCGGGTCTGCGCCGAAGATGAGGCAGGCGAGGAGCGACGCGGTTCTCATGCGATCCCCTTTGAGTGCGGAGGCTGAAGCGGGCGGGGCGAGTCCCGGCTTTTATAAGGCGTGGGAGTGCGGTGTTCAACCGCTGCGCGGCTTTGGTTCTAGCCGACCACGACCGAGGGGGGGAACAAGGCGGGACCGCACGCGTGTCATCCTGAGCGAAGCGAGGCACGAGCGGAGCGAAGGATCTGCGGGGTTCCCTCACCCAGCCAAGCGCCCCTCACCCTCGCCCTTCCGAGCGGCGGGACGTCGCGCTGTCCGCTTCCCAGGAGTTGCCACCCCTGGTAGCGACGAACGGGCTGCCTAGCCGATCGCCAGGTCGCCGCTTCCCGCCTTGACCCAATCGTCGCCCAGGCCGCCGATCAAGAGGTCGATTACGGCGTCGTCGTGCACGGTGGCGTCATTCAGGTAGAACGGTTCGTTACGGCCGCCGCCGGATCCCCCGGCCGCCGAACCGGTGAGCTGCGCGACCCGCGCGGCGAAACCGAGGTCCGTCCGCTCCCACTCGTTCATGAGGCTGATCAGTGCCAGGTCGCTCGTGTCGTGGTCGGTGAAGCCGCCGGCCAGGATGTCTTCGCCGATCCCGCCCGACAGCCCGTCGTGGCCCAGGCCGCCGATCAGGATGTCGCGGCCGGCCGAGCCGACCAGAAGATCATTGCCGTCGTCGCCGAGCAGGATGTCGTTGCCGCTGCCCCCCTTGAGGTAGTCGTTGCCCGCACCGCCGTGGAGCACCGCCGCAGTCGTCACCCCGTCGGAGATCTCTACCACGTCGTTGCCGTCCTGGGCGAAGACAACGATGCGCGACACCGCGACCGTGCCGTCGAATTTCTTGTGGAACTTCGCGTCGTCGAGGTCCTTGCCGTTCACCTTGATCTTGACCTTGATCGGCCCGGAGTCCCTGTGCTGCTCGATGTTGATCTTGTCGTCCCGCGTGCTGCCGCCGATCACGAGCATTACCCGGCTGGGATCGGTCGGGTCGTCCTCGAAGGCGGCCACGGCGATCGTGATCTGCTGGCTGCTCGTGGCGCTCACGCCGCCGTCCTTGTCCGTGGCCGTGACTCGCACGGTGTAGGTTCCTTCGACGGTGTACACGTGCGTCGCACTGGTCGGAGAGCCGGTCGATACGAACTGGCTCACCGAGCCGTCGCCCCAGGCGACAGAGAGGCCCAGGCCGGCTGCCGTATCGGCCGCCGAGGGGTCGCTGGCCTGAACAACAAAATCGCGTGGCTGGCCGCGGACGCCCAGGTCGTCGCCCGCGACGCCGACGGACGGGGCCACGTTGCGCACGACGATGTCCGTCAGGTAGTCGGTGGTGCCGCCGTCCTTGTCCTCGATGCGGCCGCGCACCGTGCGGACCGCGGGTCCGTCATCCAGGTACGCCGCGGGAACGACGAACGATGCCGACGCGCTGCCGACCACCTCGAACCGGCCGTCATTGTCAAAGTCGTAGCTGTAACGGAACCCCGCGTCTGTGTCGTCGCGCGATGGATCGTAGGCGGCGCTGAACGTCACCAGGCCGGCCGACCGCTCGTCCACAGCGCCGCCGTTGCAGAATGCCGCGACGGGCGCGACGTTGCGGACGACGACCGCCGTCTGGTACTCCGTCTCGCCGCCGTCCTTGTCGCGGACCTTGCCGCGTACCATCACGGTCCCGTTGTCGCTCGTTGGGCAGACCGCCTCGGGCGACGTCCCGAACGCTCCGTAGCCCGAACCGCAATCGAACGCGTACGCGAAGCCGGCGGACCGGTCAGCCGCGGACGGGTCGCTCGGGTGGGTCAGGGAGACACGGATGTCCTGGCCCTCGTCGACGACGGCCGGGGCCGACCAGGTGGCGGTGGGCGGGGTGTTGTGGACGGTGACGCTCGTCGTGTCCGTGTCGCTCGCTCCGTCGGCGTCGGTCACGCGCAGGCGAATCGTCAGGGAGCTCGGTCCGTCCAGCGCGCCGGCCACGAACGTGACCTGCATGCCCACTTCATCGCCGTGCTCGGCGGCCGCGCCGGTCTCGCCGAACAGCCCGTCGCCGTCCAGGTCCCACTGGTAGATCAGCGTGAAACGGGACTGGTCCGGGTCGCTGGTCGCGGAGGCGTCCAGCAGGACCGTTCCCCCCTCGACGACCTCGTAGGCCCCGCCGGCACGCGCGGTCGGTGGCTGGCTTGAGCTGAACACGAAGGCGTCAACGGTGAGGTTGTAGTCGCCGGCCACGATGTCGGTGGCCAGGCTGTCGAAGGCGACGTACCGCGCGTCGGCGCTCAGGACGGGGTTGAGTGAGAAGCTATTGCCGCTCTGCGTGCCGTCCGCGCGGGTGCTGACGAGCCGGGTCGTGCCGGCCTGCAGGTCGCGGCGAAAGACGTCGCTGGCCGATCCGTTGGCGTCGTTGGCCACCAGGTCGCTCGCGTCGCTGACGAATGCGATGAAGCGCCCGTCGAGCGACAGCACGGGCTGCGACGAGCTGCCCCGGCCGCTGCCCGTCCCGGAAGCGTTCACGCTGGCCAGCGTGGTGGACCCGGCCACCACGTCGCGTACGAACACGTCCGACATGCCGTTGGCGTCGCCGGCCACGAGATCGCTCGCCAAGCTCTGGAACGCCACGTAGCGGCCGTCCGCGCTGAGAGCGGGCAGGAACGAGGCGTCGTTGCCGCTGCCCGCGCCGCCCGCGCCCATGCTGACCAGCACCGTGGTGCCGGTCAACAGGTCGCGCAGGAAGACGTCCTGCGTCCCGTTGCTGTCGCCCACCACCAGGTCGCTGGCGTAGCTGGTGAAGGCGATGTAGCGGCCGTCCGGCGTGAGCACCGGGCCGTCCGAGCTATCGTTGCCGCTCGCCCCAGCCGCGTTGGCGCTGACCAGGAAGGTCACGCCCGTTGCGAGGTCGCGCACGAAAACGTTCAGCATGCCGTTGTTATCACCCGGTGCGAGATCGTCGGCGTAGCTGGTGAAAGCGACGTAGCGTCCGTCCACGCTCAGGACCGGGGTGAACGAGTCGCTGTCGCCGGCTCCGGTGCCGCTGGAGTTCACGCTGACCAGCGTGGTGGTACCGCTCCAGAGATCGCGGACGTAAACATCGGCCGCGCCGTTCCTGTCCCCGTCGACCAGGTCGTCGGCGTAGCTCTCGAAGGCCACGTAACGGCCGTTCGCGCTGATGACCGGCGAGAAGGAGTCGCTGTCTGCCGTGCCGGTGCCGGCCGCGTTCACGCTCACCAGGGTGGTGGTTCCGGTCTCCAGGTCGCGCACGAAGACGTCGACCCCGAAGTTGTCGTCGCCGGGCACCAGATTGCTCGCCGTGCTCTCGAAGACGACGTAGCGGCCGTCGCCGCTCAGCGCGGGGTTGAACGAGCTGCCGTCGGGCGTGCCGCCGTCGGCGGCGACGCTGACCAGCCGGATCACGCCGGTCTTGAGGTTCTTGATGAAGACGTCGCGGCCGTCGTTGTGATCATCCGGCGTGATGTTGTTCGCGGCGCTCGAGAACACCAGGAAGCGGCCGTCGCCGCTGAACGCGGCGACCGAGCTGGCGCCGGCCGCGGTGACGCTGGGTAGAGCGGGGTCGCGCAGCGACACGAGCGTCGTCGTCGCCGCGACCCAGTCGCGCACGAAGACGTCTGATGCGTTGTTGTGGTCGCCGGCGACGAGGTCGCCGGCCGAGCTGACGAATACGACGGCGTGGCCCGGCAGCAACGCGGCGGCGAACGATTCGCTGTTGCCACTTGCCGTTCCCGCCCGGTTGACGCTTGCGAGCAGAGTCTGACCGCTGACCAGGTCGCGCACGAAGACGTCACGTGTCTCGTTGCCGTCCCCGGCAACCAGGTCGCTGGCGTAGCTCCAGAAAGCGACGTAGCGGCCGTCGCCGCTCAGGACCGGGCCCGCGGAGGGCCCGTTGCCGCTGCCGCCGGAGCGCTGGCTTACAAGCACCGTGGTGCCCGTGATCAGGTCCCGCACGAACACATCCTGAACGCTGCCGTTGGTGTCTCCCGCAGCCAGGTTGGTCGCCGAGCTCTCGAACGCCACGTAGCGGCCATCCGGGGTCAGGACCGGGTTCCCAGAAACGCCGTTGCCGCTGCCGGACCCGGCGCTGCTCATGCTCACGAGCACCGTTGTCCCGGCGACCAGGTCGCGCACGAAGACATCGCGCGTGCCGTTCGAATCGCCGGCGACGAGGTTGCTCGCGAAGCTCTGGAACGCCACCAAGCGGCCGTCCGCGCTCAGGAACGGCGCGCTCGATGATCCGTTGCCGCTGCCGGACCCGGTGCTGCTCACGAGCACCGTCGTTCCGGCGACCAGGTCGCGCACGAAGACGTCCTGGACCCCGTTCGTGTCCCCCGCGACGAGGTTGCTCGCGGAGCTCTGGAAGGCCACGAAGCGGCCGTCGTCGCTCAGGACCGGAGCGCTCGAGCTGGTGTTGCCGCTGGCCGTGCCGGCGCTGTTCACGCTGACCAGCGTGGTCGTGTTCAGCATCAGGTCGCGCACGAAGACATCCTGCACCCCGTTCGTATCGCCGGATACGAGATTGCTCGCGGAGCTCTGGAAGGCGACGAAGCGGCCGTTGCCGCTCACGACCGCGCGCGTCGAGCCGCCGTTGCCGCTCGCCGTCCCCGCCGCGTTCACGCTCACCAGGCGAGTGCTCCCGGTCTCGAGGTCGCGCACGAACAGGTCGGTCAGGCCGTTCGCGTCGCCGGCGACCAGGTTCGTCGCCGAACTCTCGAACACAACCCAGCGCCCATCGCCGCTGATCACGGCGTTGTTCGACACGCCGTTACCGCCGCCCGTACCGCTCGCGTTCACGCTGACCAGCGTCGTTGTGCCGGCGACCTGGTCGCGCACGAAGACGTCGCGCACGCCGTTGTTATCGCCCGGGACGAGGTTGTCGAAATCGCTCTGAAAGACGATGAATCGGCCGTTCGCGCTCGCAACGGACCGCGCGGACAGCACGCCGCCGCCGCTGTCGCTCAGGAGTGATGGATCGGCTAGCGAGATGGGCTGGACCGAGAGCAGCGCGCGATCCTCGAGGGCCTCGACGAGCCAGCCGGGGCGGTGCTTGGCCGCGTGGACCGCTCTGCGTGGGCGTTTCGGGGTGCCATGGGTTGGAACCAGCTTCGGCCGACGATGAACGAGCATGCTGCACGCCTTTCAAGAAGGACCGTGCCGGCAGGCTGGTTCAGTGGTGCGAAACGCGGTGGACCGTTGGCGCCAAGACGGGAGCCTGCCGAACACGTTCCAGGGAACGTGTCTCAGGCGGCCGCGAGAAGGAGCGAATCAGGACGGCAAGAGAGGGCGAGCCGCCGGAGAGAGGGCTCGGATCAGATTGGTCTGCCGGGGACGACACTCGGGCATTCGGATCTCCGGACGGCCCTGCATGGGCGAGAGCTGCCAATGAATCACATACGCCGATTCCGGGAGGCTGTCAAATGGCCGCCGCAGTTGGCTTCCGCCCTAGAGCTTAGGTCAGGGGGGTGAGCGGCGAAAAAAGCCAGCCGGCTGCGAACTTTGGTGGTCGCCCTGCTCGGCCACTCCAAGAGTGATGCGAGACCAGATCGGTTCTAAAGGGCGGCCGCTCGGGGCGCTGCGTTCGCTCCGGACGCCGCATCGCGATACACTGCGCGAGCGGGTTGACTGGTTTCTTGAGAACGGGACGCGTTCCGGAGAACTCTCATGGCCCAGGCGGCGAGCCGCTGCGGTGAGGCGACGCGGCGCGAATTCATCGGTGCGGTGGCGGGAGCGGGGGTCGTGGCCATGGCGCCGCCGCCGGACGCGGCCCAGGCGGCTCCGCGCGCCCGGCCCCCCGAACGCACCACCCCCGCACGCCGCAAGCTCGCGGTTGTCACCACGGCCTACTATTACCTGTCGCACGCCTACCACGTCGGCGGCCGCTTCCTGAACGGCTATTGGCGGGACGGCACGTTCCACTTCCCCGATTTCGCCATTGCCGCGATGCACGTCGAGCAGCAGAAGGAGCATGACCTGAGCCGTGCCATGGCGGAACAATACGGCTTCACGCTCTACCCGGATGTGGCGGGGGCCCTGACGCTCGGCACCGCTCAGCTCGCGGTGGACGCGGTGCTCCTGATCGGCGAGCACGGCGACTATCCGTACAACGAGAAGAACCAGAAGCTCTACCCGCGCTACGAGCTGTACACGAAGATCTGCGACGTGTTCCGCCGGGCGGGGCGGAGCGTGCCGGTTTTCTCTGACAAGCACCTGTCGTACCGCTGGGATCGCGCGCAGGAGATGGTGGCGACCGCGCGCGAGCTCGGCATCCCGCTCATGGCCGGCTCGAGCCTACCGGTCACCTGGCGGCGACCGGAGCTCGAGCTGCCGCTGGGGGCGCCGGTCCGCGAGGCGCTCGTGGCCTCGCGCGGCGATACCGAGATCTTCGGCATCCACGCGCTCGAGGCGCTCCAGTGCATGGTCGAGCGGCGGCGGCGCGGCGATCAGGGGGTGCGCGCCGTGCGCTGCCTGGAGGGGGACGCCGTCTGGGATGCGGGCGATGCCGGACTCTGGTCCTGGGAGCTCTTGGACCACGCGCTCGGCCGCAGCAACACCCTGAACGTCGGCGACGTCCGCGACAACTGCCGGCACTTCGTCCCGGCGTTCGATCGGCCCGGACTCGAGCGCGGACCGATCGCGTTCCTCATCGAGTACCGAGATGGGCTGCATGCCGCCGTGCTCATCCTGAATGGACACGTCGATGACACCACATTTGCCGCACGCATCGAGGGCGAAGCCAAGCCGGCGTCCACGCTCTTCTACCTGCCCGGTCCCCCGGGCGCGTCGTTCTTGCAGGCGCTCACCGTACGCATCGAGGAGTTCTTTGCGACGGGCCGGCCGCCCTATCCCGTGGAACGCACGCTGCTGACCGGAGGCGTCCTGGACTTCGTGCTCGAGTCCCGCCGCCGCGGCCACGCGCGACTTGCCACGCCGCAGCTCGGTGTCTCGTACACCCCGCCGGCCGATTCCGGTTTCCAGCGCGGCAGCTGGACCTGCCCGGCGTGAGATTGGCGTCTCGGACGCCAGCAGCGTGAATGATTGTTTCCCGTGTGGCAACTTCCTGTCCGGCGCTGGCGGATTCCCCCCGCATTGCGGCCCCCTCGCCCCCGCGCCCATGAATCATGCGGGGGAGAGGGCACAGTGAGTGGCAGGTCGTCATCCTGAGCCAAGCGAGGAACGAGCCAAGCGAAGGATCTCGGTGCTCCCTCTTGGCGTGGTCCCCTCGCCCCCGCGCCCATGGATCATGCGGGGGAGAGGGCACAGTGAGTGGCAGGTCGTCATCCTGAGCCAAG
>JBGPMX010000104.1:0-10217 GCA_041487215.1 Planctomycetia bacterium
CTCGAGCGCCACCCCAGCACCGAGGATGCGCGGCTCAGCGACAAGGCGCTGGCCGCCGTGCCGCTCGAGGCCTCCGCGCAGACGACCGCGCTCGTCTTCGACGGCCCCAAGCTCGGCGCCCGTTTCCTCTACCCGCGCAATTGGGAATTGCGTAGCGCCAAGGAAACCCGTATCGAGTTCCGCGAGCCGACCGGCGGAGACATGCGGCTCGTCATCGACCCATCGCCGCTGCCGAGCCCCGAGAAGCTCCAGAAGGACCTGGTGCAATGGCTCGAGCACAAGCAGGAAGCCAAGATCACGGCGACGCTGGCGCCGCAGCCGCTACGGCTGGAGGGAGGCCGCACGGCGCAGCAGTTCATGGTGCGCGCGGAATTTCCGGAGAGCAAGAACAGGAAGCCCGCCGATTGGTACTACGTGCTGCTTCGCCAGGGGAACCGCGCCGCGCTGCTGTCGGCCAGCCTGCTCACGCACCGGGCCGAGCTGCTCCATAAGGACGTGGACTTTATCGCGAGCAAGCTGGAGTTCCTGGCAAAGTGAGGCGTGCGAGCGTGGGGCGTAGATGGCGGAGCGCGAAACCTGGTGCGGGGGGCAGAGCGCGAGAGGTAGAGCCTGGGTGAACGCTTGGGCGCTCGTACGCCCCACGCTTGGACGCCCTACTTGGAGCTCGATGCGGTACGCGGTGTGCCGAACTCCACCGTGCCGACCACGGCGAGATCGCGCGGCCCGAACCGCTCGGTCAATCGGGCATCCACGGCGAACGTGAGCACGAGCTGCTGCCCCTGCGGCCCCGCCACCAGGTAGTAGTACCAGACGGCCGGGTCCTTATCCGACACGCCCGCCGCCGCCAGCCGGTAGATCCAGTACCCTCGCGCCGCCGGCACCTCCCCCTCCTGGAAGAACTTCTCGAAGTGATCCCCCAGCGCCTGGCGGACCTGCGAGCGGAAGTCTTCGGGTTTCATGTGGTTTCCCGGCACCACGGTCGGACCGGGCGTGATGTTGCACTGCGCGATCGCCTCGTTGTCGTCGATCAGCCGCAGGATCGCCAGCCGCGTGTCACTCTGGAAGATGCGCCAGTCGCGCGGGTAGTAGAAACGGAAGCGGCCGTCTGGGTGCAGATACACCAGCTGCTCGGTAGCGGGGTTGGCGGCGAGCGGCATCTGCTCGAGCGTCTTGTCGCTCAGCCGCTTGCTCGCCGCGTCGAGCGTGCAGGTCAGCACCAGCGTGGCGTCCACCCGCAGGGCCGGTTCGGCCGGCCCCCGCGCCCGCTCCTCCTTCTGCTTCAGCTCCACCGCGACGATCTGCGCTCGCTTGCGATCGAAGTCGATACGCGCGTCGAGATCGAGCCGGGTGGTCGTCCCCGCCACCAACGCGTCCAGCTTTCCGGCCAGCCGGATCCGCGCGGTCGCGTCGTCCAGGCTCTCGACTTTCGCCACCAGCTGGTTCTCGCTCACCGAATACAGGTTGAACGCCGCGGCGATCGCCGCGTTGTCCGGCTTCCAGGTGTCGCCGACCGCGACGGCTTCGATCGGCAGGAGGCGGGCGATGGTGAGCGTATCGAGCGCCCCCTCGCCCTGAACCAGCTCGCGCTCGTCAAACGTGAGCGGCCCGGCCGGGCTGAACAGGAACGGCCGCTCGCGGCGCAGCTCGGCCACCATGATCCGCACCGGGGCACGCAGCTCGAGTACCGTCTTCTTGTCCTGCACGGCGCTCTCGACCGACGCGTCGCTGTAGTAGCGCAGCGTCTTGCGCCGCGGCGCGTCGCTCGACGCCTCCACGACCTTCTCGTCGTACGCCAGCTTCCCCTTGGCCGTGAACTTCATTTCGTAGCTGGTCTTCTCATCGCGCAGGTGCACCTGGACCCCGGACACGGACACCTCAAGCACCACCCGGGAGATCTGGCCGGCGCGGTCTTCCTGGAGCAGCCGGACCTTGTCCGCGGCGGCTGCGGGCGTGGAACGGGCCACCAGGAAGACGACGAGCGAAGCGAGCGTTAGTGTACGCATGGGAATCTCACCCCCCCGAGCTGCCAGAGAAGCGGAAGTGGCGCGGGAATGTACTGGCGGGGCAGTATTTGTTCAAGCCGGAATGGAGCTCGCCCGCAGTTGCTCCATGTCCCGCCGGCTCTTTTTGGATCCATCTGTCTGTGCGACGGGGACGGCAAGGTTTCCCATCAACTCGGAAGCACGCATATCCTACGCACACCCCCCTCATGCTATCACCCGCGTATTGCCAATCCTTCGCTCCATGACGCCGTTTTGACTTTAGTCGTAATCTGGGGGAGGACGATAAGAATCGTCAGAATCCGCCGGAGCAGGAGGGAACCTGCACACAAACTCGTTGGGCGGAGGACCCTGTCTTGGGCCATGGAGGACCCGGTGCCATGAAGCGCCAGAATCTCGCGAAGCTGCTCGGCGGTCTCGCCCTTCTCGGGCCGATCTCCGCCCCCGTCTGGGCGGCGGGGAACACCGACCGTGCACCCGTACAAATCTATTCGAGTGAGGACGTGATCCAGCGGCAGATCGCCCAGAATACTGCCGCCCCGGAGCAAGCGGTTCCCACGGGGACCGAGAACAAGCCGATGGACATGGCCGCCGCCCCGGCCGGCGAAGCCTGCGCCGCCGACGCCTACACGGGGATGATGTGGGGCTGCACCCGCGTGTACGGCTGGGTCGACCAGGGCTTTACCTGGAACCCCGACCGGCCGCACGACCGGCTCAACTTCGGCCGGCTGTTCGACGACCGCTCGAACGACTACCGCTTCAACCAAGCGGTGATCAACTTCGAGAAGCCGCTCTCCACCGACAACCCCTGCTGCCCGGACTGGGGTTATAAGTTCGAGTTCCTGTACGGCTCGGACGCCCGCTTCGTCCACTACCTGGGCGAGTTCGACAACTTCACCAGCGAAACCGTTCAACCGGACATCGTCGAGCTGTACCTGTCGTACCACGCGCCGATCCTCACCGACGGCGGCGTCGACTTCAAGATCGGTCAGTTCGTCACCCTGATTGGCGCCGAGGTTATCAACGCTCCGGCGAATCCGCTGTACTCGCACAGCTACATATTCAACTTCGGCATCCCGTTCAAGCACACCGGCGTGCTTGCCACGACCCACCTGAACGAGCAGTGGGACGTGATGACGGGGCTGGTGACCGGCATCAACACGGGCTTCGATGACAACAACGACGCCATCTCGTTCCACGGCGGCGTGCAGTACACGTCATGCGACAAGTCCGTGGTGGTCGCGAGCATGATCCACATCGGACCCGAGAACGACGGGAACTGGAACAACGTGTTCGGGATCGATTCCAACGACGACCTGCGGTACATCTGGGACACCGTCGTCACCGTGAAGCCGAACGAGTGCACCACGTTGATCACCGACATCAACTGGGGCAAGGACGACGGCTTCAAGGCCGAGTGGTACGGCGTGGCCCAGTACTACATCCGCAAGATCAATCCGTGCCTGTCGCTCGTGGTGCGCGGCGAAGTGTTCCGCGACGACGACGGATTCGCGGTGTTCAAGGACAAGTCGAACGACGGGTTCGTGGACTTCGAGCGCGGCAACGACACGCCGGACGGCTCCGGGATCATCCCCGGACTCGTCTCGGGCAAGGACACGACCTACGCCGCACTCACCGTCGGCCTGAACGTCAAGCCGTACGAGAACCTGTTGTTCCGGCCCGAAGTGCGTTGGGATTGGGCGAGCGGCAACAAGCCGTTCGACGATTCGAGCGACAACGATCAGTTCACCGCCGGCTTCGACGTGATCTGGTCGTTCTAGGGTCCGAGACCAAGACGACAAGCGACACGGGCCCGGCCGAACAGGCCGGGCCCGTCTGTTTTCCATTTTCCATTTTAGATTTTGGATTTTGGATTCTCATCCAGCCCGTACGACAAGCACCTAGCCTAAGCGGGCGCCGAGCCGCGACTTCAAGACCCGCCGGTCAACAGGTCAACCGGTCAACAATTTCAACAATCTCCTGGTGCACCGACTCGGGCGACCGCAGCTCCCCCCGCGGGCAGCAGGGGACCACCCGCCAATGGGGATCGCCCGCCGCCAGCTGGCGGTACACCTCGGCCGTCTGCTCCAGGTAGGCCGGGTCCGCTTCGTGCAGGTCCGCGCGTTTGTCGGTGTAACGCCGCGACGGCTTGCGCGCGATGAGCGCCTGCGCTGTGCGGACGGGAATATCGAGCCACACGACCAGATCGGGGCGGGGCAGGCGGTACACGCCGTACTCGACCGATTCGAGCCAGGCCAGGAACGCGGGCCGCTCGGCTGGCGGCAGCTTGGCCGCCTGATGGGCCAGATTCGACGGCACGTAGCGGTCGAACACCACCACGTCGCGTGCCGCCCGCTCGGCCGCCAGCAGCGGCAGGGATTCGAAGCGGTCGCCCGCGTAGAGCAGCGCCGCCAGGTGCGGGTCGGCGGCGGCCAGGTCGCCGAACTCGCCGTTCAGGTACCGCGCGATGGTGCGGCCGAACACGGTCTCGTCGTAGCGCGGGAAGCGGATCAACCCGCAGGAACGCCCGGCGTCCTCGAGCGCGTCGCAGAGCCGTGCCGCCTGAGTTCCCTTGCCCGCGCCGTCGATCCCCTCGATCGCCACCAGGAGCGCGCTCACCGTCCCCCTCCCGGGCCGGTTCCCGCCTCCCGCTCGGCGGGCTTTCCCGTTTCGGTCGGCGGCGAAGCCGCCGGCGGCGCGAGATCGGCCGGCAGCACGTGCCCCAGCTTGTCCCGCTTCGTGGCCAGGTAGTGCGCGTTCTCCGCGTGCGGCCGCGCCACGATCGGGATCTGCCCGACCACCTGCAGATCGAAACCGTGGTACAGAAAGTTGATCGCCTCGGTCTTCTTCGGATTGTTCGTGAGCAGCCGGATCTTGGTCAGCCCCATGTCCTTGAGGATCTGGGCGCCGACGCCGTAGTCGCGCATGTCGGCTCGGTAACCCAGCGCCAGGTTCGCCTCGACCGTGTCCAGCCCCTGGTCCTGGAGCTGGTACGCCCGCAACTTCTCGACCAGCCCGATGCCGCGCCCCTCCTGAGGCAGATAGACCAGCACGCCACACCCCTCCTGCTGGATGCGATCGAGCGCCATGCGCAGCTGGTCGCCGCAGTCGCAGCGCAGCGAGTCGAGCAGGTCCCCCGTGAAGCAGGAGGAGTGCATGCGCACGAGCGGCGCGGGGTGCCGCGTGGGATCGCCGCACACGATGGCCAGGGGCTCCTGGTCCTCGTATTCGACCTGGTAGGGGATGACGCCGAGCACGCCGTGGCGGGTGGCGATCGGCACCGGCTCGGCCAGCTTGCGGCTCACGAGCCGCTCCGTGCGGCGGCGGTACCGCACCAGCTCCTCGATGGATAGGATCTTCAGCCCGAACCGGCGCGCCAGATCGAACAGGCGATCGCGGCGTGCCATCGAGCCGTCGGCGTCCAGGATCTCGCAGAGCACCCCGGCCGGCACCAGCCCCGCCAGGCGTGCCAGATCCACCGTCGCCTCGGTGTGCCCGGCACGGCGGAGCACCCCCCCCTCCTTGGCGATGAGCGGGTGGATGTGACCGGGCCGCGCCAGGTCTTCGGGCCGCGTGGCCGGGTCGATGATGGCGCGCACCGTCGCCGCACGCTCGAAGGCGCTAATCCCCGTCCGGCACAGCCGGTGATCCACACTCACCGTGAACGCCGTCCGCATCGGCGCCGTGTTGTCCTCGACCATGAGACGCAGCTTGAGCTGCGCCGCCAGATCGGGCAGGATCGGCACGCAAAGCTGCCCCCGCCCGTGCGTGACCATGAAATTGATCACCTCGGGCGTCGCCTGCTCCGCCGCGCACACGAAGTCCCCTTCGTTCTCCCGGTCCTCGGCGTCCACGACCACCACGACTTCGCCACGGCGAATCGCATCTACCGCGTCGGAGATCGGATCGAAATCGTCGGGCATGGTTGGCTCACTCGCTGCTGCCGGTTCCCCTGCGCCCAAGCAAGCTATTATATCCGTGTAGTCCAGCGAACTCCGATCTCTCTTGTGCCAAAGCGGGAATTCAGGTACCACACGCCCGCTGTCGAAGACCCAGATGAGCTGGAAGATCCAGCGCGTCGAAGACCCATCGAAGACCCATCGAGGCAAGGAGGCCCAGCCATGTCCCTCGTCTGCGCCATTCTGTTCGCATTCCCGCTCTTCATGGACGACCCGGCAGGCGGCCGGGCCGACGCTCGCTGCCCGGCATGCCGCACCGCCCAACCCACCGCGTGCTGCCACGAGGACGGCTGCGCGTGCCCGAACGATGCCGGACCGTCCGCCCAACAGGTCGAACTTCACATCACGGTCGCCGAAGTTCCGCCCGGGCACTGCCTGTCCGATTGCTCGCCCAACCGGTTGCGGAGCTCTATCGTTCCGGACGACACCGAGCTACGCGCGCGGCTGCACGAGCTGGTCGGCTCGGACGCGGCCAAGATCCTCTGCAGCCCGGTGCTCCGCACGCATTCCGGCCAAACGGCCAGCATCATGGTCGGTGGGGAATTCCCCATCGTCGTGCCCGGCGCCGATGACACGTACTCCGTGGCGTTTCGCGAGTACGGCACCAGGGTCGAATGCAAGCCGACCGTGCTCGATGGGGGAGCCATCCGGCTCGAGCTGAGACCGGAAGTGAGCGAGCTCGATTACGCCAACGGAGTGGTCATGCGCGGCTTCATCACCCCGGGCATCCGCCAGCAGCGCGTCGACACCACCGTCGAGCTGCGATCGGGCGAGTCGGTGCTTATCGGCGGCATCGTGCGCACGGGTGCCGCGATAGCGGCCCCGGCGGATGCGCTGCCGATCCCACCGGCCGGGTTCGTGCTCGTTCCGTCCTGCAGAAGCCAGGCGTCGCAACCGCCCGAGCAGCGGGAACTGATCATCCTCGCCCGCGCGGACCTTGCGTCCTCACCCCTCCGGACCACGACCGACGGCGCGGTCACAGGCGACCTCTTGCTCGCGGAGCATGTTGTCCCAACGCAGAGCGTCGGCGTGGACGAGCTACGCGGCGTGCTGGACGTTGTGCGCCGCCTGGACGGCGACGTGGTGGTTGACGCCGAGGCGGGGGAGGTGGTGATCCGGATGCCGCTCGATTCCTGCGCGGCGGTGCTGCCGGCGTCCTACGAGCGGGACTCGGATCATCCGCATCCGGTCACGGGCTCGTGCCGGGAAACGGCGTCGTGCCGCGATCTCCGCTGCTGCCGCTCGAACGAGGCAACCACCGAAGTCGATGAGACCGCGACGGGTCGCGTTCTTCTGGGCCTCGGCATCCATGCGGACGCCGGTCTCGTCGGCAACATCGCGCTCGACGAGCGGCCGGCGGCCGGCTGCCCGGACGGCTGCTGCCGTCAAGCGGCTTGTGACGAAGCGTGCGACGAAACCTGCCGGCGACTCGCCCGGTCGCGTCGCGAGCTGTCCGAGTCGAACGAAGCCGATGAGGACGACGACTCGGACTGTTCGCTCGAGCAGTTCGTGCAGATGCAGCTTGAGTACCTCAAGCAGTCCTTCATGGCACGGCTCGAGTACGAGCGAGAGATCATGCAGGCGCAGGCGTCGGGCGAGATCGCCCTGGCACGCCAGCAGGCCGAGTTCGCGCGCGAGCTCGCCGACGTGCGGCTGGCGCACCGTGCCGAGCTGGAGAAGGCGCACAGGGCCGCCTGGGGCGCCGAGCGCGCCGCAGTCGAGACCGAGCACGCTCGGACGATAAAGCACGAGCATGAGATCGCCGGCTTGCGCGATCAGTACGCGAAGGAGATGTACGCACAGCGCCTGGCCGCCATGGAACAAGAGCTCGAGTCGCTACGGCAACGGGCCGCGGCAAAGCTGGCTCGCACCGGCTCGCCCTCCGCCGCCGCGGCGAGCGACGACGCGAACGCTACCCAGGCCACCACGGCCCGCGAACCGGCTCCCCGCCCGGCCGAGACCACGCCGGGCGGCATGACCAGCCGCACATGGGGACCGAGGCGCAGCGAGCCGCAGGCAACGGACAATGTCGAGACCGTGCAGTTCACGCTGCAGAGCCCCGAGCCGCACAATGCGCTCGAAAGCGACGTCGACAAGCTGCGCCGCGACGTCGCTCGCCTGAGATCGCTCGTCGAGGACCTGCTCTGCTCCGCGCCCGATGCGCCGCCCACCCCGGTGCCGCAGTACCTGCCGGAGTGAATTGGGTGATCAGTAATCAGTAATCAGTAATCGGTAATCGGTAATCGGTGATCAGTGATCGGTGATCGGTAGAGCCGGTGACCGGCAGCCAGCCGCCCCAGTCGCGGCTCGACTGCCGGTCACCGGTTTTTTGTTCTGCCGCTCCAAAGGGGCGCCGCCGTTTCCCGCTCGCCAACAACCCCTCAGCCCCGCCCCTCTCCCCACGCACGCGCCGTGATCGCTGAGGGCGGGACGCGTGGGGCGTGGGGAGAGGGGTCGGGGGTGAGGGGCAAGCTAGCGGCACTCCGGGCGGACGAGCTTCTTGGGAGCGGCCCACGTAGGCGCCAACATCGCGGGAGCGGAGTACCGATTACCGATTAACCCGCGCTCATCGCAGCGTTAGAATAGCGCTGGCGTTCTTCGTTGTCTCATGGAAAGGACGGCCGTGCTACGCATTGGTAGCGCCGTTCAGCGCTGTTGCGCGGGGGTTACCCGCCGCGAATTGCTCCAGGTCGGCTCCCTCGGCGTGCTCGGCCTGAGCCTGGCGGATCTCTTGCGCCTGCGGGCGATCGGAGCGGCGACGCCCGGGCCAGTCCGGTCGGTCATCGTGCTCTGGCTCTGGGGCGGCCCGAGCCACATCGACACGTTCGACATGAAGCCCGCCGCGCCCGAGGAGTACCGCGGGCCATGGACGCCGACGCGAACGAGCGTGCCGGGCATCCAGATCTGCGAGCTGCTGCCACGCCTCGCCCGGCTGGCACACCGCTATGCGATCCTCCGCTCGCTGCACCATCAATCGAATGACCACGGAGTGGCCGGGACGATCGGGCTGACCGGATCCATGTCCGGCGCGGTCACGCTCGGCGGCCTGACGGCCGGTGGTGCGGCGCGCCCCTGCACCGGATCGATCGTCGCGCGGTTCAACGGGGCCGGCCGGACCGGCGCTGCGGCGGGGACCGCGCTGCCCGGCTTCATCACCATCGGCGGCAGGTTGCACCAGGGGAAAAAGCCGATCGTCGGCGAAGGGGGCGGCAAGCTGGGCGCCCTCTACGATCCGTTCCGGCTCGAGTATGACCCCGGCTCGGGGGCCAAGGCGCCCGAACTGGTCCTTGCCGCCGACGTTCCGGCCGCGCGGCTCGAGGACCGCCGCACGCTGCTCCGCTCGCTGGACGCGGCCGACCGGGCGCTCGAAGCGAAGCGAGCGGCGCGAGCGCTGGGCGGGTTCTACGACCAGGCCTTCTCGCTGCTCACCTCCGGCCCGGCCAAAACGAGCTTCGACCTGGCGCGCGAACCGGACCGCGTGCGCGACCGCTACGGCCGCTTCCGCTTCGGCCAGTCCTGCCTGCTCGCACGCCGCCTGGTCGAGGCCGGTGTGCCATTCGTTCAGGTGAACTGGAGCGCGCACGTCGAGGCCGAAGAAGACGCGGGGGACGGCGGCTGGGACATGCACTACCGAAACTTCGAGGTGCTTCAGGACCGCCACCTCTGGATGCTCGACCAGACCTTCTCCGCACTCCTCGAAGACCTCGCCGGACGCGGGCTGCTCGAGAGCACACTGATCGTCGCGATGGGCGAGTTCGGCCGCAGCCCCAAGATCAACCCGCACGCCGGCCGCGACCACTGGGAGAAGTGCTACAGCGCGGTGCTCGCCGGCGGCGGAGTCGCCGGCGGACGCGTGATCGGCTCGAGCGACGCGCGCGGCGAACACCCGCTCGAGCGCCCGCTCACTCCCGCCGACGTCGCCGCCACCATCCTCGACCGCGCCGGGGTCTCCATCGCCAAGCTCCAGCAGTTTGAGGTGCAACCGGAAGGGGACGTCATCCGCGAGCTGTTCTGAAAGAGTCGAGCGTCAAGCGTCGAGCGTCGAGCGTCAGAAGAAGAGTCCAGAGTCGAGCGTCGAGAGTTGAGAGCC
The DNA here is from genome assembly GCA_041487215.1 of Planctomycetia bacterium. Classification (GTDB taxonomy): domain Bacteria; phylum Planctomycetota; class Planctomycetia; order JALXBF01; family JBGPMX01; genus JBGPMX01. The sequence goes on from JBGPMX010000104.1 coordinate 10,050, forward strand.
AGAAAAGAGTTGAGCGTTGAGAGCCCCTCGTTGAGAGAAGCGGAATGCCTCTGGGTCCAAATCGATGGTGTCGTTGAGAGGCCCGCGTCAAGAGGCCCGCGTCAAGAGGCCCGCGTCAAGAGGCCCGCGTCAAGAGGCCCGCGTCAAGAGGCCCGCGTCAAGAGGCCC
>JBGPMX010000105.1:0-10185 GCA_041487215.1 Planctomycetia bacterium
GAACACCTCCGTATCACGCGATTCGATGAAGACGATATCCCCGTTCTGGAGGATCACGTCTTCGGGGCGGAGATTCGGCCGCTCGCCGGGGTGCACGCGCAGCGGAATCCGCACCACCTTGCCGGCGGCTCCCGCCACGCACTCCGCCATGGCGGCCTCGCTCGGCTGCGCGCCATCCGCGATCGAGAGATCGCCGTGCTGGATGATGATCTCGTTGGCGGCTTCCAGGCCGGGGAGACCCCCCGTGTCCGCGAGCGCGTTGAGCACGTCGTTCTTGTAGGCCGGCAGGTTCACTGCGTGCCCCGTGCCCCGCTTCGTGTTGCCGATCACGATGCTGCCCAGCTTTCCCGCCGGGACCGGCGCTGTGAGCGAACCCCCTGAATCCTGCCGGATCACCAGCACGTGGTACTGCCGCGGGGTGATCAGCGTGATCGTGATGCGTTCGCGCCCGGTCTTGCAGATCTGCTTGTCCACCGTGTAAGCGCGGCGGATGGCCTCGCGGGCTTCCACCAGGGTCAGGCCGTCCAGCTGGATCGGGTCCACGAACGGCAGGTCGAGCGTTCCGTCCTCGCGCACGGGGAACGGAAGGCCGATCGCCGGGGGAAGATCGCCGCGATCGGAGTAGTGGACCGGAGCGAGCTCGCCCGGCTTGCCGAAGATGCCGTCGATCCAGACTCCCACGACATCGCCGGCCGCCAGCCGGTACGCCTGCGGCGGCTTCTGACGCAACAGCGACAGGTCGATGGTCTGCTTGTCTTCTTTCGATTCGCCGAGCAGCACCGGTGGTACACGCCGCGCCGGGATGCCGCTAACCGGGAAGGTGAGAGATGCACAGCCGGCCGAGAACGCCACCAGCGCGGCGGCAGCCACCACGGCGTATCCGCGTGCGCGCGGCCGGGACGGCTGCGTTCGCTTGTCCCTGACTAGGCGTGCTGGCTGCATGGTTCTGGTCCGTGGCATGGGCGGCAGGTCAAGGCTCCTGATCGCCCGGCGGTCCCGGTACCGGTAAAATGAGCAGGCCGGTCTGCTTCGTCGTCGTCCCCCCGGACCTCGGTGGCTCGTCCGCCGTCTGGCGTGTGCCCGCACCGGCGGTTCCCTGCGGCTTATTCACCGAGTACGCCGCGGGGACGATCGACGAGTCGTCCGAGGCCATCAGCGACGCGGCGAAGCGCGCGTTGGGGACATCTGGAACCGGCAGCGGCGCGGCGGCCGGCGCACGATTCCGCGGTCGCGTCGCGCGCGTTACCCGCTCGGGCTCCCAGGACTCCGGCGACCCCTCCGCATCCTCCAGCGCTGTTGGGATCGTAAGCCATTGCCGGCGGCCACTCTGCTCCGCAGCGATCGCACCCATGCGGTAGCCGGCAAACCAATCTTGCACGTCCTGGTGCCCTTCGGGTGTCTGGTAAAAGACCTTCCAATACGTACGCGGCGGGATGACCGGGGGCTCGCCCGAACCGCCATCGAGGTAATCAGCGAACCCTTGCCGGAACCCGCGCTCGAAGTGCCTGGACCACTCCGCGTCCGAGTTCCCATCGCGGAACTCATTCCAGGCGGACTTCGCGAGAAAATGGTTGCGCGCAGAGACCATCAACTCGTCGGCGGTTTCCGAGTACTGGACCCCATCCGCGGTCTTGCGGGTCAGGTCCACCATCACACCGCAGCCCGACAGGGTGATGGAAATCGCAATGGTGATTCCACGGGCAAAGTGCATGACCAGCGCTCAGTGCGGTTGTCTCCACGCCCACGGTTTCGACCGTGCACGGGGCACACTTCAAAACCCCAAGTCCCCCGCGTCCCGCGCATGAACTCCGGGGTCTTATCCGTTGTAATCGGCGTGCGGTTACTGAGGAGATTAACGACTGTGCCGGATGCGCTGGATTTTCTCAGAAAGACGAAATAACCGCGCGAAGCTACACCCCCAAGGATGGTAATTTGGGTTGTTAGAGTGGTGTGCAAAGAGTGGCAAGCTTGCCCCGCCGAAAGGTATCGCGGGCAGAACGGTCCGTTCTACGCGGCTGGCCGGACAGTTCAGGCCCGGCCAGTCGAAGGGGTACGGGAGACGGCGGCTCGAAGAATCTGGGCCGGGGCCAAGGAGGTCAGACGGGCGTCTCGCAGACAGCGGGGGTGGTGCTCGAGGTATAGATGCGCAGCTGGTTGCCGCCTGCCTGCTTCGCCCGGTTCAGTGCTTCCGCGGTCGCTGCGACCAACTCACGCGGGCCGTTGACCGTGCAGCCCTGAGGGGTGCAGACGGCGGCGCCGATGCTGACGGTCACTTCCACAGCGTGTCCCTGGACCTGTACGGCGTGGCAGGCGATGCTGCGGCGAATCTCCTCCGCCAGGTTGCGCACCTCCGTATCGGAGAGCCGCTCGACGAGAAGCATGAACTCGTCGGGCCCGCAACGCGCCACCAGGCCCGACGGCCCGGCCAGCGGTTCGAGCCACCGCACGAGCGAACGCAGGATCTTGTCGCCGAACGGGACGCCGTGCGTGGCGTTGAGCTGCTTGAAGCCGTCGGCGTCGGCGCGCAGGAGGGCAATGGAATCGCCGGACGCGATCGCGTTTTTCCAGCGGCGGTCTAGCTCGGCCTCGAGGTCGCGCTGGGTCCGCGCACCGGTCAGCTTATCCCGGCTGGCCTTGCAGGCGATGTTGACCAGCTCCGCCCCGGCCGTGGCCAGGATATCGCGGTAGGACGGGTACGGCGCCAGGTCGATGGCGAACAGCTCGGCGGTCTCATGCACACGCGTTCCGATGCGTTCGAGCAGCGTATGACGTTCGTCTGTCACTTCGTAGAAGCGCTCGAGCAGTTCCTGCACCAGCTCGGCAGGTATCCTCTTCTGCTTGCGGCAGTAGTACTCGCCGATCACTGCCGCCGTGCCGCAGGCGATTTGCAGCCGGCCATGCTTCGACCCGCATGCCAGGCTCAGATCAGCGGGGTGCGTGTGGTGGGTGGCGGCCGCCAGCTGGAACTGCTCGGGCATGTGCCAACGCCGCAACAGCTCGAGCGTGATTTCCGGGTGCGTCACACCCAGGCGTTCCAGCTCGATTTCGATGAGCGGCCGCTCGGTTTGCTCGAACTCCTCGACTGTGGCCAGGTACTCATCGGGCACGGCGCGCAGCAGCGCCAGCGCGCCGAGGTCTTGGAGCAGGCCGGCCACGAAGTGCTCGGATGGCAGCCCGCCCCCCTGGAGCTTGGCCAACTCGCTCGCCGCAACCGCCTGGGTCAATGAGCTCCGCCAGTACCCCAGCAGCTCCCTCTCGAGCGGGTCGTGGCTGCTCGAGGGCGTGAGCAGCGAGAAGCTGAGCACCAGGCTGCAGACCGAGAGCGGCCCGAGCAACGGAATTGCCTGCTCGATTGTCGAGACCGGGTGGCGTAAACCGAACAGGCTCGAGTTGACGGTGCGGAGGACCTTGGCGGCGATCGCGGGATCGCTCTTGATGACCTGGACGAAGTCGATGTTATCCGTCTGCGGATCGCGCGCGAGCTCGATGAGCCGGATCGCGACGGCGGGCAGCGTCGGTAACCTGTCCGAAGCCAGAATGAGCTCGCGATGAATTGCCATGATCTTTGTCCCCGAGCGCGCCTCAGCACTCCTCGGGAAACTCCAGGATGATCGTCACGGAACGATCGGGCGGGGTGATCACGCCGAGTCGCTTGCCGAGCAGCGTCTTGTAGCGCGACACGACGCGGCCGCCGCTCTGCAGCGACTCGCGGTTGCGCACCCGGTCGGTTTCATCCAGGTCACCCCAATCGCCGCAAAGGTGCTTCTGGAGAAAGAAGGCCGGATCCAGTCCGGACTCCTCGATGGCCAGGGCGGCACCGGGCGTGATCACGACCTGGCTCGGAGTGAATTTCGCGGCCAGCATGGCGACCCTTCCTCGAAAACGGCCGAGCGGGGCGCGACGCGGTACATTCCTTCGCTACCGCAAGCTTAGCACACGGGATTGGCGCCCTAAACTTTTTGCCGCCAAGACCATCCGTTTAGGGTCGTCCACGCGCAGCGGACTGCGGGAGGGGAGAGCGATGACTGGGTCGCGGAAGGGCGCGTTCGGGTTTTCCGCTACTGGCCCGGGCCGAAGTACGGGAAGCGATCCCACCGATCGTCATCGACCGTTGCGCGCGGGTCGCCCGTCGCGCGTAGCCACGCGGTCAGTCGAGCGGCCAGTCGGCTTTTGGCGTCGGCGTACTCCGGGCGCGCGGCGACGTCGCTGAGCTCGCCCGGGTCGTTCGCCAGATCGTACAGCTCTTCGGGCGTACGTTTCTCGAAGGCGAGTCGGAAGAAGGGGGCGATGCCTGCGTCGCTGCGTGTCGACAGGAGCAGCTGCTTGCTCGGCGATGCGTCCACGTCGCCGAACGGCCCGACGGCCTTGTACATCTCGGGGTCGCCGGCTGGCCAGCGGTCGGGCCGGTAGTTCCGGACGTAGAGGAACTCCGCCGTGCGGATGGCACGCGACGGGTAGCTCAGGTCGCCGCGCCGCACGTTCGCGTGACGCTCGCGCTCCAGAAACACCGCGTCGCGCGGTTCGGCATGTCCGCCGCTGAGGAGATCCATAAAGCTGTGTCCGGTCATAGCGGCCGGGCGGTCGATGCCGGCCGCCTCGAGGAACGTCGGGGTGAAATCGGTGAAGCTGACGAACGCGTCGGTCTGCGCACCCGCTGCCACACGGCCAGGCCAGCGTACCGTGAGCGGCATGTGCGTGCCGTACTCGTACAGGTTCGCCTTCGCGCGCGGGAACGGCATCCCATTGTCGCTTGTAATGACGACCATCGTCTGCTCGGCGCGGCCCGTCTTCCCCAGAAGCTCGAGGATGTGCCCCACGTCGCGATCGAACCGCTCGACCTCGCCGTAGTAATCCAGGATATCGCGGCGGACGATGTCGGTGTCGGGAAGGAACGGCGGCACCATCACTCGGTCCGGGCTGAGCCCGCCGCGAATTCCCGAATCCCGCTCGTAGGGCCGGTGCGGATCGTGGCTGCCGAACCAGAAGAAGAAGGGGTGCCCGTCGGGGACCTGGCGCAGGAACTGGTCGAAGTTCTTGAACGCGGGGCCGGCGGGATTCCGCGTACGGCCGCTCCCCTCCAGGCTTCCCGGCCCCCAACCCTTGCCTGAATAACCGACCGCGTAGCCGCGTGCTTCGAGCAGATCGGGCAAGCAGGCGAAACGAGCGGGTAAAATGCCCCAGAGATTCGCCCCCTCCTCGAGGCGGTGGATTGCCTGGCCCGTGAGGATGGCGGCGCGCGAGGCGGTGCACGACGGGGCGACACAGAAGGCGCGCGTGAAGAGTAATCCCTGGGCGGCGACGCGGTCAAACACCGGGCTGCGGACGGTCCTGTCGCCGTAAGCCCCGGCATGGGGCCACGACCAATCATCGGCGATCGCGAACAAAATGTTCGGCGCATCCGAGTTGGCTCGCACCGCGACCGCGCGTGCAGCCCCGCCGCCGTTCGGCGCGCTGAAGCCGGCGATGAGAGGGACCACCGCGAGCAGCGTTGTGCGGATCACCGGTTGGCCTCCTTCTTTTCGCCCTGGCTCAGGATCGCGGAGGCGCCCTTGGCGGTTCGGTTTTCGCTTGTCCAAAAAAAACGTGATGCTCGCGCTGTGCGAGCATCACGTTGTGCGGGAAAACCGAATACTCGTTTTCTCAAACGCCCGTCACCGTGAAGGTGTGCGGCGAAACGTTGTTCCACGAGCCAAAACCGTTGTCGTAGGTGATCTTCACCTTGATGCGATACGTCCTGCCCGCGCGCAGCACCTGCTGGGACGAGTCATCCAGGGTGATCCGCCGCGCCTCACCGTCCTTCGCCGTCAGATCCCGAGGATCTGTCCTGGGCCCGCCGGATCGGATCTTCGCTTTGAACTGAATGGTTGCGCCGCTGAACAGGGTCGAGAACGCGTGCCGCAGCTCGACCATCTGGTCTTGCGTCACGCGAAAGAACCGGGTCGCCACGAGCGTGGACCTTGCGTGCGACAGAGCGGTGCTTCCCATGTCGACGCGTAGCTCGGTGCGGTTCACCCCGTCCACCATGCTCGTAACGGGTGCGGGGCCGCCGCGCTCCGTTCGCGCGCTAATGATCCAGGTGCCAATGAACACGAGGGCCGCCGAGGCTGGCACGGCGGGAATCAGCAGCATGGCCAGGGCCGCCGTGACGCGGCGGCGCCATGCCGTGCTGTCGGACCTCGGCCGAACAGAACTCTTCTGCATTGCCTCCCCTTTCGTTCTTCCGGTTCTGTAAAAATGGGAATGCTTGTCAAAATGGGTAATATTACTACAAGGATCGAGAGTAGCGCGGATGATGGGGGATTGCAAGCAGCTATAGCGAATTATGCCGTTTTTTGGGCACGTTCGTTTTTGTGTACGTGCGTTCATGTGTGAAATGGCAGAGATTGCATCTGCCTAATGGATTTTTTCAATTTGTCTGGTTCTGCGGACGATTCCCATGGTAGGGCTTGTCGCGCCCCCCTCGCGGCGGCGCCGCCCACGAGGCCTGGGAACCGCTATGGAACGGCATAAATTGTCCGAGGCATGCGCGAGCCGGGGTCCGCGAGCCTGCCGGATCGCGCGCGGGCTCGGTCGGGCGTGGTCCGGCCGCATCCGTCGTGGGGTCGGGACGTGTGGCGCACGTTGGCTAGCCTGCGCCCTTCCGCTGCTGCTGGCGGCTGGGTGCGCGGCGGCGCCGACATTTCAGCCGCTGCCGGCGCTGCCGAGCGAGCTGAACACGGTTCCGCAGCCCCCGTACGTCGTGGCGCCGCCGGATCGATTGTTCATCCACGTGCAGGTGGCGGCCAAGCCCGCGCCGGAAGACTACGACATCCAGCCGGGCGACGTGCTCTCGCTCGAGGTCGCCACGGCACCAGGACCCGGCCAACTCCCCTCGTTCGCATCGCCGCAGATCCTGGTGGCTCCCGACGGCAAGATCCGCATCGGGCAGTACGGCGAGCTGAAGGTGGCGGGCAGGAATCTGGAGGAGATTGAGCGGGAGTTGAAGCGTCTGCTCAAGCAGCACCCCGATTTCAGGGCGGTGGCGCCGCGCATCGCGCTTCAGCTGGCCTTCCTGCACGACTCGATCGAGCTGCTCACTGGCGATCGCCTGGTCCGTCCCGACGGCACGTTGAACCTGAGCCCGTACGGCGATGTTTTTGTCCAGGGGTTGACACTGCCGCAGGTGCGCGAGAGCGTGCGCAAGCAGATCCTCGAGAAGCGTCCGGACCTTGTGCCGCGTCTGGAGTCGAGCGATGAGCTCTATATCGATGTCGAGGTGACCGGCTTCAACAGCCAGGTGGTTTACGTGCAGCAGGAGGTGACGGCCCCGCAGATCCTGCCCCTGACCGGCAAGGAAACGGTGTTGGACGCGATCGTGCGCGCGGGCAGCGCGACCGAGCTGGCGGAGCGCAACGACGTCTATCTGGTCCGCGTCGATCCCTTCGATGAGTCGGCGGAGACGATGATCTTGCCGGTTTACCTGCGCGACATCATCGAGCAGGGGGACACGGCGACGAACTACCAGCTGCGGCCGGGGGACCGCATCGTGGTGCCGCCGCGACACATCATCGCGCTGCAGCGGTTTGCCGCCCCGTTCCTGCAGTTTGCCGATTCCATTGCGACCACCGGCCTGCTGTATCAGCAGCTGATCTTCAACTTCATTCGCGGACCGAACCCCGTGAGCCGGAGCCAGACGGTCCCGATTGGTTCGTGAGCCGACGGATGATGCTGGGGTGAGCGTTACCCGGAACGTGGGGGCAGGAAGGAACGCAGCCAGGAGGGCGGGCGTCGCCGTGCGCTGGCCTGTACGATGGGGCGGCCGCGCAGCACGGCCAGGCCGTGCAGGCCGCAGAGGCGATCGGCGGTGGGCGCTCCCGCCCACGCGGTGACCTGGTCGTACGCCGCCGCGATCCGCGGGGGGCGGTGCTCGGCCGAGTGGCCGTCGCTGGCCACGAAGTGCACCAACCCTTTCTCTACCCAGCGTCGGATGCAGGCCTGCGCGGCCGGTCCGATCCCGCCGCACACGCTCGAAGCGTTGACCTGCACCAGGCAGCCGCGGCCGACCAAGCCGCGTAGCCTTTCCTCGTCCTCCCGAAACTCCTCGTACCGTTCTGCGTGCGCCAGGATGGGTGTGATCGGCAGCGCGCGCAGCTCTGCGACGTAATCCGCGAAGTCGATCGATGAGCCGCGGGGGAATTCGAGCAGCAGGTACTTGCGCTGGTTGCCCAGCGTCATGGCGCTGCCGCTGCGCAGGCGGTCCGAGAGGTCGAGGGACAGCGCGAGCTCGGCGCCGGGGTAGATGGCCAGCGCGATGCCGGCTTCGCGGAGCCGCCCGGCGAAGCGGGCCGCGGCCGCGGCGATCTGGTCCGCCGCGACTCCGTGCCAGCGCCCGCCCTGGTGGCAGGTGGCGATGACGCTGCGGATGCCGTCGTCCCAGGCGATGCGGGCCATGCGCACCGCCTCCGCTTCGCTCGGCGGCCCGTCGTCGATGGCGGGCAGGATGTGGCAGTGGATGTCAACCAGTGGAATCATCGGGGCGCGGCGCCGGCGGCGCGGCGGAAGCGGCCGCATCGGGCGCGGCCGGGGTGGCGTCCGCAGCATGCGCCGCCGCCGTCATTCTGTGCTGCTGGGCGTCGCTGGGCTGTCGTCCGTTCCGGTCGCGGCATCGCTGCCTTCTGCGTTCTCTGAGGTTGCGTGGCCATTCCCGTTCGTGCCGGCGGGCCGGTACGAGCTGTACGCGTAAGCATAGCTCCCGTCGTAGTGATAGCCGTACGCGCCGCTCCCCTGCTGCACGCCGTTCACGACTACGCCGAGCACGCGGGCGCCGATCGAGTCCAGCGTCTCGCGTGCCTGGAGCGCGGCCGGCCGGCCGTTCTTGGAGACGCGCACGACCAGCACCACGCCGTCCGCGTGCGCGGCCACAATGCTCGCGTCGGCGACGGCGAGCACCGGCGGGGTATCGATCAGAACGTAGTCGTACTCCTGCCGCGCTTCGTCGAGCATCTCCTGGAAACCGCTCGACGTGAGCAGTTCGGCGGGGTTCGGCGCGATCGGCCCGCATGGCAGCAGCCACAGGCCGGGAATGCCGGTGGCGAGCGTGGCATGCTCGAGCGATCCCTGGCCGGCGAGCAGGTCCGAAAAGCCGGTCTCGCGCGGCACACCGAAGATGTCGTGCAGGGTCGGCCGACGCAGGTCGGCGTCGATGAGCAGGACCTTCTTCTTCATCTGCGCGAGGCTGATCGCGATGTTGGCCGCCAGCGTGCTCTTGCCGTCGCCCGGAGCCGGGCTGGTGATCTGCACGATCGGGCAGTGCTGGGCGCGGAGCGTGAAGCATAGCCCGGTGCGCACGGTGCGGTACGCCTCCGCCTCGACCGACTGCGGCGCCTGGCGGATGCGTTGCCCGATGGTGACGCTCCGGTCGTCCCCCTCGCCGGCGAACATGGGGATGTGTCCCAGGATCGGCAGGGCCAGCACGCTCTTGATCTCCTGCGTGGAGCGGAAGCTCTTATCGGTTTTCTCAGCGAGGTAGGCGAGCCCGAGGCCGAGGCCACCGCCGAAAAAGAGCGCCACCGCCATGGTCGCCAACGCGTTCGGCTTCACGGCGCGCTTTGGGATCTTCGGCGGCTCCACCACCTCGCTCGTGATCGTTCCATAGTTCTCGGTGATGCGCAACTCCTTGAGCCGGTCGAGCGCGACGGCGTGCGTGGCGCGCAGGCGCTTGAGCTCGTCGCTCAGGATCTCGTCGCGCACGAGCACGGTCGCGACCGTCTCCATCTGGTCCTTCTCGTGCTCGTACTCCTGCTGGAGCGCCTGCTGGGCCGCGGTCTGTGCCGCGAGATCCAGGCGCAGCTCCTGGAGCCGCATGCGGGCACGCCCCTCGCCGAAATCGCGCAGCGCCGCGATCTCGCGCGTGAGCGCGTCCATCGCCGGGCTGTCCGCCTGGTACTGCACCAACGTGTCCTGGACGCGGAGCATCAGGCTGAGCACCCGCGTCTGGATCTGCGCGCTCAGCGCCGCCTCTTCACCGCTCCCCGAGCCCCGGTTCGCGGCCACACCGAGCAGGTTGGCCATGCTGCTCAGGAGCACGCGCGTGTCCGGCGTGCTCGTGGCATCGACCGGCTCCGGGATCGTATCGGCGGCCTCGAGCGCCTGGAGCTGCCCCTCGACCTGGGCACGCTTCAGGCTGGCCTCGCTGCGGAAGTTCTC
>JBGPMX010000106.1:0-10157 GCA_041487215.1 Planctomycetia bacterium
AGAGATGGTCGGCGACGAGGAGGCGCGCGGCTGGCAGGCTCGTGAACAGCGCAAGGGGTACGAGATCCACGTGTGAGGGATCGCGGGGCCCTAAACATCCGCGGCGACGGCGCGGTGAGGTGGCTGTGGCGGAGTCTTGCGACGCTATGGCAATCCGGCGCACGGTACCGACTCACCGGGCGTCTGGCGGCCCTGCGCCGTGCGGGGCCGGCTGCCGCGTTTTCTGGAATTGCGCCCGGAGGATGGGCCTGCCGCCCTGGCGGTATTTGCGCTCGAAGTTGGTCAGGTAATCCAGGTCGTGCTCGGGCGGCTTCTCGGCGGGCGGCTCGAGCGGCAGAAACGCGGGGTGGGCCGAGACGAGTGCGCGCATCACGCCGAAGTACTCGGCGACGTCCGTGGCGAACCGCAGCTCGCCACCGGGCACGAGCACGCGTGCGGCCTGCCGCACGAACTCCTCGGAAAAGACGCGACGCTTCTTGTGCCGGCGTTTCCACCACGGGTCGGGAAAATAGACGTGCAGGACGGCGACTGACGCGTCGGGCACTGCATCGCGCAGGAGTGCGCGGGCGTCGCCGCGCACGACGCGCGCGTTCGTCAAGCCTCGCCGCGCCAGGCGGTCGGCGGTGAACCGCGCGTACTTGCGCGCAACTTCGATGCCCAGGAAGTTTCTGCCCGGCTCGAGGGTCGCTGCCGTGACCAGGAACAGCCCCTTGCCGCAGCCGATCTCGAGCTCGACGGGCCGGTCGCTGCCGAAGAGGCGCTCGAGATCGAGCGGCCCGGTGGACTCGAGCAGGAAGGGCACCGCTGCGGGGGCCGCGCGCGGAGTGGCCGGGGCCGTTCGGGATGAGGCGGGCGTATCAGTCATAGGCGCTCTCACCCCAGCGCGGGCCGCGCCGGCCCTTGGCCTCCGGCGCCAGCGCCCACACCAACGCCCTGCCGGCCAGGAAGGCCCCGACGGGCGCGCAGGGCGCCACCCCCCCGGTTTCGACGATCCGCCCCAGGGTTTGCGTTCCCAGCCACAGCTCGAGCAGGAACCAGAGTAACAAGAAGACCAGGGCCGGCAGTTCGATGATCGGCCAGAAGAAGTAGAAGAAGGGGACGAAAACCTGCACGCGGGCGTAGGGGTATGTGACCATGTAGGCCCCGAGCACGGCGGCCACCGCGCCGCTCGCGCCGATGGTCGGCGTCAATCCGCCCCAGTTGAAGAACACGTGCCAGAGTCCCGCCGCGAGACCGCCGGCGAGGTAGAGCACCAGGTAGCGCGCGTGGCCCACCCGGTCCTCGACGTTATCGCCAAACAGCCAGAGAAACCACATGTTGCCGATGAGGTGCAGCCAGCCGCCGTGCAGGAACATGCTGGTGAAGAGCGGTATCACGGCTCCGGCCAGCGTCCCTTCGATCTGGAACGTCTCGACCTCGCGCCGGACGCGGACTTGCAGATCGGGTCCGACGTCGTAGCGCTCAAGCGTTACCCGGAGCGGGTAGGGGCCATGCCCGAGGACCGCCGGGTGAAACTCCTTGGGGATGACGCCGTAGCGATAGATCAACCGCTCGCGCTGCGGCTCGCGCAGCTGCAGCTCGAACAGGAAGACGAGGGCGTTGATTGCGATGAGCAGGACGGTGACGACGGGCGCGGTACGCGAGGGGATGTTGTCGCGGAAGGGAATCATTCGGTAACCTGGCTAGGTCGCCTCGGCCCCCTGTCCCGCCGTGCTCCGGTTCCTGGTACGGTCCTGCCGGAACGGGACGCCGATGACGTCCCCCTCGTAGATGAGCCGGCCGTCCACGACTCCCTGGGTCTCGAAGACCGCGCGGCGCCCGGGTCGGATGTCGCGGGCGCGCGCGATCATCACCAGACGATCGCCGGGCCGGACCGCTCCCCGGAACTTGACGCGGTCCATGCCGCCGAAGGCGGTGAAGTCGGCGCCGCCGAGCAGCCCCTGGGTGGTGATGTAATAGCTGCAGAGCTGGGCGGCCGCCTCGCAGATGAGCACGCCCGGCAGCAGCGGGTAGCCCGGCATGTGGCCGCGCGCCCAGAACTCATCATCGCGCACATCCTTGTAGCCGACCACCACCCGCTGGTCGGCGTCGAGGTACAGGATGGCGCTGAGCTGTTCCATGTCGTGCCGCTGAGGGTTTACCGCTCGGATGCCCTCCAGCGTGACGGCAGGGTTGTCCAAATCGAGCTCGTTCAGTTCGATCAGCAGCGGAGGCGGCATAGCGGAGATCCTCATCCGGATGAAGAAATCCACGTCCTGCGGCAACGCCGCAGGAGATCCGATTCGCGTGGGTACGTCATCGCGGCGGACCCACAACCTCGGTAACCTGTCCAAGCTCGGTGACCAGAGCGTCGGGCCGGCTGCTCTTTTCATTCAGCTGGTCATTGGAGGCGACCAGAGAGGATCGGTCGCCGGCGAAGAGGGCGGTATGCAGACCGAGCCGTTTGGCGGGAACCACGTCGTTGCGTAGGTTCGAGCCCACGTGCAACACCTCATTCGGCCCGATGCCTCGGGGCGCCAGCTGCTTCATCAACGCGTGGTACAGCTGCTCCGAAGGTTTCTTGGCGCCGACCTCGCAGGACAGACACACGAGTTCTGGGTCGAAGAACTGCGTGAGATCAGCAAGTTTACCCTGCTGCCTCAGGGCTCGCAACAGCTGGACGGGGGTGAAGGCCTGGCCATCCGCCGCCAGCCCGAGCGTAACGCCGCGGCCGCGCAGCGCCTCGAGCGACGGGAAGGCGCCCGCCTGCGGGCCCACGGCCTGCAGGCTGCTGTGGAAAAAGTAGCTGATCTTCTCGCAGAACTGATTGAGCGATCCGTAGAAGTTGACGTCGAACGCGTAGTCGTTCTTCATCAGCCGCTTGACGATTCGCTCCCAGACGTTGTCGGCACGCACCTCGGGGGATCGCTCGCTCCCCGATGAGCGGGCGGCGCGTACCTCGTCGAGGATCTGCTCGTACATCCGCCCCAGGTACTCGGACGGCTTGCCCGGCTTGCGGCTCATCGCCGGCCACATTTTGAATTCCTGGATCGTTTTCTCGAGCGCCGCCTCCATCATGAACTTCTCGGGGTGCAGGAACGACAGCTCGCCGCCGGAAATGCGCACGAGCGTCCCGTAGATGCTGAAGGTGACGACGCGGATGCCGGGAATTCGCCGCAGGTAAGGCTGCGCACGCGGCGGGTCGCTCCTGGGCACGGCCGGCCAGAGCAGGTCGGATCGGCCGTCCAGCCAGCTGGCGTATTGTTCCTGGGTCATCGCCATGCTATCCATCTTCTGCGATGGAGCACGCGGTTTCTACTCGGGATGCCTGGCCACTGGGCGTAATGGTGCTCTGCGGGTTCCCGCAGCACGCCTTGGGCCCGCAGCTCGACCTGGCGCAACGCCTGGGGGCGAGCCACGTCGAGTTCTACCCGCGCTGGTCGGCCGATCCCGATCCGCTGTCGGCCGCGCGCGAGGTGCGCGACCGCGGGCTCAACGTCTGGAGCACGCACGGTCCGTGGGGAAGCGAGACCTGGGGCAGGAACCGCGTGGATCTCGGGTCGCCCGATCGGTCGCTGCGCGAGGCGTCCGTCGTGGACGTGCGGCGCGCGATCGCGTGGATCGCCGCGGCGCGCGGCGAGCACCTGGTGGTGCACCCCGGCGTACTGTCGGTTGCCGGCGAGTTCGATGACCGGCGACGCGCGCTGCGGGACAGCCTGGCCGCGCTCGCCCCGGATGCGGCGCGGCAGAGGGTCTTCGTGTGCGTCGAGAACATGCCGCGTGGCTGCTTCCCAGGGAGCCGCGTGGCGGACAACGCCGCCCTTGTGAGCGAGCTGGCCGATCCCCATGTCGCACTCTGCGTTGATACCGGCCACGCCCACATCGCAGGAGACATCGCGGGCGAGCTGCGCGAGGCGGCACAACTTCTGCGCACCACGCACGTGCACGACAACGACGGCCGCAAGGACGAGCACCTCCCGCCCGGCCTGGGCACGATTCCCTGGGTTGACTTTTCGCGCACGCTGGGCGCGATCGGCTACGATGGCGTGATGATGCTGGAGTGCCCGCGCTACCTTCGCGAGCACCCCGAAGTGGTCACGGCGGAGTGGATCGAGCGGCTCGGCCAGATCCGGCGCCGGCCGCCGCGCCATGCCGGCGCGCCAGAGTAGCGGCGTGTCCCATGCATCGCTTACGCGTTTTCTGAATCCGGTCCCCTCTCCCGCTCATGGATCCGTGGGAGAGGGCCGGGGTGAGGGCCCCCTCACCCTTCCCTCTCCCCCGCATGATCTATTGAGCGCGGGGCGAGGGGACCGCAACCCGGGGAAGTCGTGAACTGAAAAGAGCACTAGCCGGCAAGCGGCAGACTACAATGTGGCCCGCCGCTCGGTCGCGGAGAGCCGCCGCGGCGTGGCGGGTCCCACCGGGGAGGGAGGCACGGACAGGCAGAGACGCGATCCCAGACATCGGAGTGACCTTGCCCTCCCTTCTGCCGATCCTGATCGTCCTGGTCATCCTGATCTTCGCGATCACCGTCATTGGGCACGGCATCTGGGTCTTCGTCGCCTGGCTCTTCCGTGGCGCATCCGGGACCCGGCCGGTCTCCCGAGGCGGCTTCGGTTCTTGCCCACGTTGCGGCGCAGCAATGGACGAGCGCGCCCTGGCCTGCGCTGCCTGCGGCTGGCCGGTGGTTGCGGGCCGCACCGACCCGCTCGGGGATCTGAACGCGACCCGGCGGCAGCTCGATCGCTTCCTGGCGACCGGCGCCATCGATCGCGCCACGCACTACCGGCTCGTACACGCGGTGGACCTCCAGGTGGATCAGCTGCTCGGGCGGGGCGCACTCGCCGCGAAGCAGCCGAGCGAGCCCACCCTTCTCATGCCGGTTGCGAAGCCGGCGGACCGGCCACCCCCGCGCGCAGGAACGGCTGAACCGCGCGTCGAACCGATCGGGATAGAGCCGCGCCCCGCAGCGACGCAGGTGCCAGGTCCTCGCCCGGTGGCGCCGCTGTTCGCGCCGGAGCCGGCTGCGTCGAAGCCCGTGGTCCTGCCGCCGCCGCGGCGGCCGCTGGCCAAGGTGCTCGCCTCGTTCATGGAGGAGAAGAACATCCGGTGGGGCGAGCTGCTCGGCGGCATGCTCATCGTCGGCAGCTCGATCGCACTGGTGGTGAGCCTCTGGGCGCAGATCGACCGCATACCAATTCTCAAGTTCTTCATCTTCACGGCGGTCACCGCGGGGATCTTCGGGGTCGGACTCTACACCGAGCACCGCTGGAAGCTGCCGATGACCAGCCGGGGGCTGCTGCTCATCGCCACGCTGCTCGTGCCGCTCAATTTCCTGGCCATCGCGGCGTTCTCCGAGGGGACGGCGGCGACAGACATCGTAGCGGGGGCCGCCGAGGCCGCTGCTCTGGTCCTCTTCGGGTTGTTGGTTTATTCGTCCGGCCGGATCACCGTTCCGGATTGGCCCTTGGCCCTCGTGCTGGGGGTTCTGGGGCCGTCCGCGATGCTGCTCGTCGTGCGCCGTGTAGCCGGGCCGGAGACCCCCTGGGGAGTCCGTCTGCTGATCGGTGCGCTGGCGATCCTGTGCTACGCCGCGAGCACCGGCTGGGTCCTGCTCGCGCTGCGAGGCGGCGCGCACCCTGACGCCGCACGCGATGTGGCAGCGCCCGAGACACCACAGGCGCGAGCGACGCAGTCCTGGACGCAGCTTCTACACCCCGCCCTGCCAGCCCCCGAGCTTGGCGCAACACCCGCGACGAGAGCTCTGGTTCTGCTCGGGCTGACGAGCTTCGCTGCGCTCCTCTCGTTGGGCCTGCTGATCTACAAGAGCGGTGAACGGGCCACGGCGCTGCATCAGCTCTCGCCGCTGCTCAGCCTGCTCGGCCTGCCGGCGCTCGGCGTCGGCTTGTTGACGTGGCGGCGGCTGCACGGCCATGCCGTGCGGGGGCTGCGCGTGGCGGGCACGGCGGCCGGCGTGGCGGGTGCATTCGTGCTCGTCACCGGCTTCGTCCTGGCCTGGCCCGATCCCGCCGTGCTCCTGCCGGAATCCTTCCTCGTGTTCGGCGTCTTCACCGTCATCGCCTTCCAATTCGAGCTGCCCGCCGCGCACCTCATCGGTAGCCTCTCGCTGGTGTTCGGTTACCTGGTCAGCTTCCATTGTTTTGCCGGGCACATCGGTTGGTTCGATGATGCCAGCCGGGTTGCGCACGAGCTTCTTTCCGCCGCGAGCGGCTCGGCGCTCGTGCCGTGGGTCCTGCTGCTCGGCGGAGCCGCCTTCTGGCTCAACCGGCGCGGCCGCAGGCGGGACAGCGCCGTGCACGCCGTCGCGAGCGCGCTGGTCGGCTGCGTGAGCATTGGCTTGGTGACGTGGTACGGGTTCGGCAGGGTTGGTGATCCGTACCACGTATGGTGGATTTATGCGTTCTACACCGCGCTCGCTTTCGGCGTGGCGGCACGTACCGGACGGGGACTGGCGGTCTGGCTGGGAACGGCGCTGGCTCTGCTGCTCATCGTGCAGACGATGGTGTTCGGGCTTTCGGAACACCCCGAGCCGCGTGGCTGGCAATTCGCTCTGCTGACGCATGCGAGTCTCGCGCTCGCAGGAGCCGTCATCGCGGGCCGCCTTGGCCCGAAGGCGCGGCGGCTGTTCGGCCTTCCGCTCAGCCTGTCCGGTTTCTTGACCTCGCTCGCGTCGGTCGCACTGGCTTGCCTCGCGGCCGGGACGGAGACCAGCCGGGACTTCGCCGTCTATTGCCTCTGGCTCGCGGCCGTGTGGGGTGTGGCGGCATGGTTGCACACCCGCGCGGGACTCTTCAGCGCGGCACAGGTGGCACTCGCGCTGGGCGTGCTCTTTGCCTTGACGAGCGTGCTCGAGCAGCAGGCCTGGTACGTGGCTTCATCCCACCCGATGCTGCACGCCTGGGCCATCGAGGCGTACGGGGTCGCTCTGGCGCTGTTGAACCTCGCCTGGATCGCGCTGCGCTTGGTTCTCAGGGCGTTGGGAGTCTCGCACTATTCCGCTGCGGCCGAGGGCGATCGGCCGCCCGTCGGTTGGCGAGAGACCCTGGGCTATCTTTTCCATCCTCCCTGGCCGACGGTAGACCGGTTTACCAGCGTGTTGCTTGTTGCCGGGGTGATCGCCCTTGCCGCGGGAGCGGCCGTTCCTGGCGCCGCGCGAGAGTTGGGTGTGGTTCCGTGGGATGCCGCGGGGTGGAACGTATTCCGGGCGTGGTCCGCCGACGTGCCCGGCCCTGGCATGTGGCTGCTTCTGGGCCTGGTCGTGCTCATGCTGGTTGCCGAGCTTTGGGTGGGCTTCGCGCCGGCGGCGGTTTTCGGCGTGCTGTTGGCACTCGAGGCAGCTTGCCTGACCGGTGCGGCCGAGTACCCGCAGGCGACCGCGTCATCGCTGCGCTGGATCGCGGCCCCGTACGCGCTCCTGGCGTCGCTGCTGATCTGGCTGCGCGGGCCAGCCGGCCGCGTGGCAGCACACCTGGCATGGCCCGGTTACGCGCAGCGGAAGAGCGGTGTGGCGGCGGGCGCGCGCGCAATGCTTCTTGCACTCACCGTCCCCCTGGTCCTCGGGTTGACCTTGTGGCCTGCGTCGAGCGCACTCCTGGGTGCTCCGGTGCCAGGACCTGTTCTGGGTTCCTTCTTTGCCCGATGGGGTGACACGTTTTCTTACGGGATACCGCTGGTCATTGTCGCGATCACCCTCATCGGGCACGGCGTGCGCGAACGGTCTCCGGCGTTCGCGTTCTCCGCGGGGCTCGTGGTGAACCTGACCGTCACGCTCGCCTATCTGCTCGCGCTGCCGACCGGTAGCACCCTTGGCCCGCTGGAATATGTCCGGCTGATCCAGCTGAACGCGCTGGCGGCGTCGGGCTACGCGCTCGCCTGGCTGGGCGGACGGAGATGGATGGAGCGTGACCCATCCGACGCGCGCCGGCCAACTCCGCTGCTCGAGCTTCAGGTAGCGCTCGGACTCGCCATCAACCTTGTCGTACTCACCTGGGCATTGGCCCTGTTATGCCTGTCTCCCGCGACCGTCGGCCCGATCGTCATCGAATCCGGCAAGGCGCTTGGGTGGGCGGCCTTCGTGGCGGCGGCGGCGGCAGGTTTCTGGACCTGGGGGGTGGTGCGCCGGGCGGGTTGGTGCGTGGCGGCGCCGTTTGCGCTCGCCGGCTTCGCTGCGCTGCTCGCCTTCCGACTCGCCCCCAAGGACAGCGGCGATTGGCTTTCGTATCACACGCTGATGCTGGGGGAAGCGGTCGCCGCGTGGGCGCTCGTGGGCGTGAGTTATCTCTGGCGGAAACGAGCGGCCGTGGCAACGGGCGCGGCCGCCCCGGCAAGCACCGCCAGCCGTCGGGTCCCGGCTCGGCTCGACGTCATGCTCTCGTGGCTGACCCCTTGGTTGGCTCGCGTCCCTTCGTCGAGCAACGAATTGGGACGCGGCGCCAATGGGGCGTCGGTCGAACACAGGACCGAGAAGTTCGTCCTCTTGCTCGCGATGCTGCTTGTGGTGTTGTCCGTGCGCGCGGCGCCGTCCGATCCCGCGCGGCCCGTGTGGTTCCTCGGCGGAATGGCGGCCAGCAGCCTTCTGCTCGCAGCGGTTGCCTGCTGGCGTGCGCGGCCCGGCTACCTCTATCTTGCGGGGCTCGTTGTCAATCTGGCAGCCACCGTCTGGTGGGCGACGGAGTGGTCGCGCTCCGCCGGTTGGGTCGGGTCCTTGCTGGATCCGGTCGAGATCAACTGCGCGGCGAGCGCGCTGGCGGCCGTCGTCTGGCTCTTGGTCGACGTGCGAGTGCTGCGGCGGCTGCGCGGCGACTTCCCTGCGCGGCGCCTGCCCGCATTCCATCACGTCGCCGTGCTCGGCTCTCTGATCGTGATGGCCGCGGTTATCGCGCACCTGCTGATGGCCGACGCCCAAGGAGCGTCGCTGCCATTCCACGTCGGTCTCAGCTGGGCCGCGCTGGCCGCCGTGGCCCTCGGCGTGGCGGCAACCCTCTGGGACGACCGAGCTCGTTACACGCCGGCCGCGCTCTACGTGACCGGGCTCGTCGCGGCCGGGCTGATCCTTGCGCCCTTTCACCTCACGCCGCGCTGGCTGGCCTGGACCGGTCTGATGGTTCTTGCCGCGTACTCGGTGGCGACCAGCTATTTGTGGAGCATGCGCGATCGGATCGCCGCCTGGGCTGAGCGTGCGCGCATCCCGTTGCGGCCCGAGTGGGCGCTTCGGGGATGGTCGTGGATTGTACCGGCCAATACGTTTCTGGCACTGGCCGTAGTGGGGTTGGCGTACGGGATCGACCTGACGTTCACCGAGGAGCCGCTGCGAATTCTTGCCGGGAAGGCGGCGCTCGCCCAGGCGCTTGCCCTCGGACTCTTGTCCCGTGGCGCGAAGCGGACCGAGTTTAAGGGGAGCGACCTTCACCACCTGGCGCTCGACGTGGGGGCGGTGGCGGCAGTGGCGTGGGGCTGGGCCTGGCTCGATCCGGGGACCGAAGTGCTGAACCGAGCGGTCGTCGTGCTCACCGTGCTCGGCGCCCTCGCGACGCTTTATGGCTTCGGGCTGGTGAAGCTGCTGCGCCGGGAGAATGAATGGACGCGCGCCGCCCAGCGTGCGGTGCCCCGGCTGCTCGTGGCCGCCGGTGTGGCGCTTCTGTTCATCCTGATGACGGAAGTGACCGAGCAAGTGCGGAGCGGCGAGGTGCGCATGGCCTGGCCGGCGATCGCGGCGGTGGCGTTGGCGGTGCTAGGACTGAGCGCGGCGGCTCTCGCAGCGGCGGCGATTCCCGGCCGCGACCCGCTCGGGCTCTCCGAACGGGCTCGGGCGGCGTATGTCTACGGATCGGAGATCCTGCTCGGTCTCCTGTTCATGCACATCCGGCTCACCATGCCGTGGCTCTTCCGCGGCTTCTTCCAGCAGTACTGGCCGCTGGTGATCATGGTGATCGCGTTCCTGGGCGCCGGGCTCAGCGAGCTGTTCTTGCGCCGGGGGCAGCGAGTGCTGGCGGTGCCGCTCGAGCGCACGGCGGCGCTGTTGCCCGTGCTGCCCGTTCTGGGCTTCTGGGCGCTCGGTTCGCGGGTTCATTACTCGGCGCTGCTCGTGCTGGTCGGTGTGCTCTACGGGTTGTTGTCCGTCACGCGGCGTTCGTTCGGCTTCGGCCTGCTTGCGGCGC
>JBGPMX010000107.1:0-10108 GCA_041487215.1 Planctomycetia bacterium
GAGCAGCGGCACCGCCTGCTCAATCGCCGTGACACTCTGCCGGAAGCCGAACAGGGACGAGTTGGTGGCGCGGAGGATCTTCGCGGCGAGGGCCGGGTCGCACTTGATCACCTCGATGAGCTTCTTGAGATCGGGCTCGGGCGAGCTGGCAATGGCGAGCACCTTGACCGCCGCGGCGGGAAGGCTCGGCAGCTTGTCGGAGGACAAGAGGAGCTTTGGATCCACGACCATCATGATCTCCAATCGGCGCCGTGCTCTGCGCCGGTGCGACGCGTCGCGAACACGCGTTGCCCCGGGGCAATGCCGGCGGCCCGACAACTCCATTCTTTCGCGTAACCCACATTTCCCGCAGCCGAGGCGCAAATTCAGGTTCTGCCGGGTGAGCCTAGGACAGGCTCGGCCCCCTGTCCAATCTCCCGCCCGGTCGGGCCTGCGACCGCGGTTGCTTGGGGCAGCCTTGCCGTGTTTTCGGCGCCTGCCGGGCACGGCTGGGTTGCCGGCGGCACCTGGCATTCGGTCCCGCCGCGCGGCGAGTTGCGAGGGTTCCGCGCTGGCGCCTCGGGCTCGTGTCCTCTCCGCGCTGGCGCGTCGGGCTAGGATGAAACGCTCGCCTACTTCAGGAAGTCCAGCAGGCTTTCGCTCATCAGCCGGGCCGTGGACGCCAGCGTCAATTGCAGTAGGTTCTGGTGCTCTTGCAGGCTCAGAACGACCTGGCTGATATCGGCCGACTCGAGATCGCTTGTCTGCTTGGTCGTCTCAAGCTGGATGTCCTGCACGCGTTTCTCGAGCGATTCCAGGCTCTGCAGCGTGGCGGACTGCTGGCCGAGGACCTGGAGCACATTGTTCCGTACGCGATCGAATTCGCCGAGCCGCGCCGAGAGCTGCTCGGACCGCTCGGCGTCGGTCAGGCCCCGCGTGTTCCGCAGGTCGTCGCGCAGCGCGATGAGCAACTGGAACGCGTCGTAGCTCCCGCCGTAGTCGATGTGCTCGCTGCCGGTGACCCGGATGTTGCTGCTGTCCACGTTCGTCACGGCGCCGCTCGTGCCAAACGTGACCGTCTGATTGCTACTGAAGTCGATGGCTGTCGAGGTGGCACCGTTATCGACCGACAGGGCCCCGTCTGCGGTGATCGACAGGTTGCCGCTGAATCCGGCAGTGATGGCCGTGGTGTCCACGTAGACCAGCTGGCCGGCCGCCCCGTTCACTTTCAGGTCCGTGTCGCTGTTGCTGAACGCTACGGCGGGGCCGCCGTCGAGCGAAATCGTCCCGCTGGCGCCCGTGCCGCTGGTGTCGTTCACCGTTAGCGTGTGGGCCCCGGCCGGGCCCAGGATGGTATCGCCCGCGACCGAGCTCACGCCCGCTTGCACGCCGGACCCCGCGGCGTATGTGGTGAGCGTGTGGCTGACCAGCAGGGTCCCCTGGCCGGTGGCGCTGTCTGTGCCCGTTCCGGGCGCCGCACCGGTGGCGCCGGTGAAAACGGTCGCGCCTCGATCGCGTTTCTGGAACACCTCGCTGCCGGTGTAGAAGGTGCCCACCGTCTGATTAAGACTGACCGTGACCTGGGCGCGCTCGGACGATCCGCCATACGTGACGCTCTGCACGTACCCCTCGTTGTCCCGCGCGGTGACCGAGAACGGCGCGGTCTGCACGGCCGTCCCCGCGAAAATGTAGCGGCCGGTGTTCTGCGTGTTGGACACGTTGATCAGGCGCCCGAGCAGGGCGTCCACCTCGGTGGCCAGCGACTGCGCCGCGGCGGCGTCGATCGTCGCGTGGCTCCCTTCGATCGCGATCTGCCGCGCCTGGGACAGGATGTCGCTGGTCTCTTGCAGCGCGGAGACGCTCACGTCCAGTCCGCCGCGGGCCTCGCGGATATTGCTCAGGTAGCTGTCGAGCCGCAGGGACTGGGCGCGGTTCGCCAGCACGGCCACCGTTGCGATCGGGTCGTCCGAAGGGCGGAGCAGCCGCTTGCCAGACGACGCCTGGTCCTGGAGGTTGGCCAGCTCCGCGGTGTTTCGCTGCGCGTAAGCGATACCGCGGCTCACGATGACCTGCGGTGTGATGCGGAAATCCATGAGGCTACCCGCCGGGCCGCGTTCCGGTCCTTCGGAATCACGCGCGCCCCGTTAGAGAATGTGCACCAGCTCGTCCAGAGCCTGGTTCACCGCGGTGATGTACCGAGCGGCCATCTGGAACGAACGCTGAAACTGGAGCATGTGCACGAGCTCCTCGTTGGGATCGACGCCCGAGATGCTCTGGCGCTCGGTCTCGAGCCGCTGCCCGAGCAGCTGCTGCTGGCTCTGCTGGCTGGTCAGGTCCTGCACCTCGCGCCCCAGGTCGCCGACTGTCGCCGCGTGGAACTCACGGAACGTCTGCGTGCCGCCGCCGAGCAGCTTGAGATCACGCAGAGCCGCGATATCGCGCAGGCGGGACCCGTCGCCCGGCTGGCCGCTGGCCGACGCCCCGAGCCGTTCCGGGTTCGTCAGCAGATCGGCCCGCACTCCGATGTCCTGGATGTTGTCGCCCCGGAAGAACGAGTTCAGGCCGAGCGCCGGCAGAATGCCGGCCGTGTCCGGCTGCGCGATGACCCGCGTCGAAAACGTATCGCCCACGTTGGCGGTTCCCGAGGCGAGCGTCACCGTCACGCCGTCGGCCACCTGCAGCACGGAGCCCGGCTCGTACCCCTGGCCGATGTTGAGCGACGCGACGGTGCCGCCCGCCGAGTTCGTCACCAGCAGCTGCAAGTTGGGCGTCACGCCGACCGTTCCGGTGCCCGAGACCTGGAACGTGAACACGTCGTTGCTGGCCCCGGTGTACTTGCCCGACACGCCGGGAACGGTCGTTCCGGTGATGCCCGAAGGGTCCGGCGCGGTCTCGAGCCGGCCGGCGAAATCGAACTGGTATCCCGGCTCGGCGATGATCTTCAGCGTCCCGGTCTGCGCATCCGCCAGTGCCTGGATGTGACTGATACCGCTGATGGATGCCGCCACGTTCTGCAGACTTTGGGTGGCCGGATCGATGACCACCTCGTTCAGCGTCCGCACACCGGTCGCCGTGTCGGTCACCGAGATGAACAGCGAGCCGGCCTGTGGGGCAAAGGCCAGCCCGGCCTGCGCGAGCGGCGCCGTGATGTCGTTGACCGCGCGGCTGCCGGCAAGAAAATCGAAGCCCCCGAACAGGCCGAGACCGGTCGCGTGCACGGCGTCCACCCGCTGGACCAGCTCGCTGGTGAGCGAGTTCAGGCGCGACCGCACGTCGCTCAGGAACTGGTTGCGCGCCTCGAGCAGGCCACCGAGCTTTCCGCCCGAAATCGCCAGCGGCTGGGTCTGGCCCTTCAGGCTGATGACTATGCTGCCGCTCGCGTCGAGACTCGCCTGGATCTCGCCGGCGCGGTCGCTGGTCACGAGCGGCCAGCCGCCGACGTTCACGTTCGTGACCCCGTAGTCGTGCTCGAAGGTCTGCACGCCGACCAGCCCGGCCAGCTCGTTGATCAGCTGGTCGCGCTGGTCGCGCTGGTCGTTGGCCGGGATATGCTGCACCTCGGCACGCTGGATTTCCGGGTTGATCGCCGCGATCTGTCTGGCGAGCGCGTTGATCTGGTCGACGCTCTGGTGAATCTGCCCGTCCAGGTCCCCCTGGATGCGGTCGAGGTTGGCGCCCAGCGAGTTAAGCTGGTCGGTGAGGGCGGTAGCGCTGCCGAGCATGACGCGCCGCAGCGGCTGGTCGTCCGGCCGGCTCGCGAGCTGCTCGAATTGGTTGAAGAAGGCCTCGAGGTCGTCGTGCACCGACCCTTCGCTCGGCGAGATCAGTGATTCGACCTGTTGCAGCGTGGTGAGCTGTGCGCTGGTGTCGGCCGACTCGTAGGTCAGCCGGGTGACGGCGCTCTCGAGCACGCTGCTGCGCAGGCGCTGGATGTCGCTGACCTTGACGCCGGTGCCGATCAGGAAGCCGCCCTGCTCGACGGGGACGGTCTCGGCCAGCCGCACGGCCTGGCGGTGGTAGCCCGGCGTGTTCGCGTTCGCGATGTTCTGCCCGATGATGTCCAGCGCGCGCTGGCTGGACGACAACGCGGATAGTCCGGTGAAGACGCCGCCCATGCTCACCCCCGTGCTTCGATGAGGGATCCGCAAACGCTGGTACCCCGGACGCCCGTGGGTCCGTAGCGGGTAGCGTTCGGCTCTCCACCGGTGATTTCGACCAGCAGGCGGTGCAGGAAATCCATCGAGTGGCGGACGAGTGCGGCGTTGCCGCGGTTCAGCTCGTCCACCTCGGAGGCCATGCGGATGAGCCGCTGTCGGCACGCCGTGAGCCGGACCGCCGCTTCGCGGGGCAGCCGGGCCGCGACGCGTTCGAGCGTCACGCTGGCCGGGTGCATGCCCAGGGCGGCCGCGGCGTCGCAGCGCAGGCGTTCGCGGGTCACGCGGAGCTCCTCGGCGGCGCGCGCCGTGTGCCCCTGGCGTTCCAGCGCCTGGCCCAGCGCCGCCAGGTCGCCGCCGACCAGCGCCGCGCGCAGCTCGCGCAGCGACTCGATCGTGGCCCCCAGCATCGCCTCCTCCTGTTCGGCGTGCGCCAGGCACACGAGCGACAGCCGCGACGCGTCGGGCATCCGGTTTATGGTGGTGTCGGGAGACATCGCGTGCTCGATCCGCCCGCGGGCGTCAAGCGACCTCCTGGTACACGAATGCCTGGTCGCGCGATGCGGCGGGCGCCGCCGCGCGCGCCGGGCGGTTCAGATTCTGTTTGACGAGCTCGGCGATTCCGAATCCGCCCGCCTTGGCGATATGCTGCCCCATGTACATGTCGAACAGCCCGCCATACGCGTCGCTGGTGTCCTGGCCGAACATCGTGCCGGGCTCGAGCGTCTGGCGCATCTCCTTGAGCATGAGCGATACGAACATGCTCTCGAAGTCGCTGGCCACCTGGGCGATCCGCCTGGGGCTCGCGTGGTGCAGGGCGAGCGGATCGCGCGCGTCGCCCGCGGCGTGCGCGTCGGCGACGGCGTCGAGCGGGGAAACGGGTGGTGCCACGGGCAGCGAGGTCATTTGGATCATTGCTACATGCTCACCAGCTCGGCGTGCAGCGCGCCGGCTTGCTTGAGTGCCTGGAAGATGGCGATCAGGTCGCGCGGCGTCACGCCCAGCGCGTTGAGCGCCTTCGCGAGATCTCCCACGGTGACGGCACGATCGACCACGTGCAGGGCGCTCGACTGCTCCTCGACCCGCAAGTTCGTGCGCGGCACGACTGTCGTTTCGCCGTTCGAAAGCGACGCCGGCTGCGACACCTGCGGGTCCTCGGCCGTCGTGATCGCGATGTTGCCGTGCGCCACGGCGGTGCGCGAGATCCGCACGTGCTCGCCCGCGACGACCGTGCCGGTGCGTTCGTTGATGACCACCCGCGCCGGCGCATCGGGCATTACCTCGAGCTGGCCGATCTCGTCCACCAGTGCGACCAGGTCCTCGCAGCGTTCCTTCGGCACGGCGATATCCACGGTCTTGGCGTCGATGGCGCGCACGCGTCGCGGATATTTCGCCGCGATCGCCTGGGCGATGAGCCGCGCCGTCGCGTAGTCCTCGTCCCGAAGCATCAGCCGCAGCCGCCCGTCGCAGAGGATGTCCCCCAGCGCCTCGCGCACCACCGCCCCCCCCGCCGGGATCCGGCCGTTGGTGGGGTGGTTCTTCTGCGTGCTGGCGGCGCGACCGGAGAAGCCGAATCCGCTGACCGATACCTGCCCCTGCACTTCGGCGTAGACCATGCCGTCCGCAGCGATGAGCGGCGTGCGCAGCAGGGTGCCCCCCTGGAGACTCTTGGCGTCCTGCATCGACGACACGGTGACATCCAGCCGGCTGCCGCGCCGCGCGAACGGCGAGAGCTCGGCCGTCACGCTCACCAGGGCGATGTTCTCCGATTTGAACTGCGAGATGTCGGTCGTGATCATGAACTTCTTCAACATATCGATCGCGACCTGCTGGGCGGTGGCACGGCGGTCGCCGGTGCCGTCCAGGCCGACCACCAGGCCGACCCCGGTAAGCGGGTTCGACGGCGCTCCGTACACGTCCGTGATGTCCTTGATGCGGACGCCGTCCTCGCCCCGCGCGGAGGCGCCCAGCAGGCTGGCGAGGAGCACCGGGATGTAGAGTGTTCTGCTTCTCATGGCTGCGTTAGAAGGGCCAGTAATGGTTCATGATGCGGCCGAGCCAGCCGTTGTTCGTGTAGGCCGATTCCTGCCCGCGTCCGTCATACGTGATCTGGAAGTTCGCGACCCGTTCGGACTGGACCATGTTGCCCGGGCCGATGTCGTCCGGCCGCACCAGCCCGCTCACGCACATGGCGCGATCCTCGCCGCTCACGTTGCGGCGCCGCTTCCCCTCGATCAGCAGATTGCCGTTGGGCAGGACATCGATCACGACCACGGTCATGCGATCCGTGAACTGCTGCGCGCTGCTGAACTCCGCCTTGCTGTCGAACGTCCGTTGCGAGCTGGTCGAGCTGTCCAGGTCCGCGCTGGCCGCGCGGGACGTTACGGTGTCCACGGCGCTTCCCTTGAACTTGAAGATTCCGCCGGTGGCGGTGTTCTTGTTCATCTGCCGTTTGTCGCGGTGATCGATGTCCGTGGTCTCCCGGACGACGATGGTCAGCAGGTCTCCCACCCGCCGGGCGCGGTTGTCCGCGAAGAGGTAAGTGGTGCGCGGCGCGCGGCGGTCCCAGAGCGAATCGGCGCGGGCGGACCGCGACGTGCACGCCACCGCGATGACCAGGCTGGCCCCATGAGCCGCCACCAAAGCGGCAACGATCCAGAGGCCCGGTCGCGTTGCTAGCCGTCGGGTGTTCATGGCGTTGGCGAGCTCCACATCGGCCGTGCCGCGCTCGGCGCGGCTTGCGCCGGGGTCGCCGCGTCTAAGAGAACGAGCTCCACGAGCGAATTTTCAAGGACGCGTCCCCAGACGTCGGCCCTGGAATCGACGTTGCGCAGCCGGATGACCTCGCCGCGTCGGCCGTTCTGGAGGGCTTCCCCTTTGGCGGTCACCCGCAGGGCGCCCTGCTCGAAGACGATCTGCACCACGTCGCGCTGCTTGATCAGGACGGGGTTCACCGCCACAGCGCGCTCCGAGTCGGCCGCGGTGATGATCTGGCCGGGCAGGATCGTGCGCTTTGCCTGCTGCCCCTCGGCGCGGTCCGTCGTGAGGTAGTCGGTCGTGCCGTCCAGCGCGCGGCGCTCGAACCGCACGTTCGCATCCGTGAGCTTCTGGCCGCGTTCGATGCGGCGGGTCGCCACCGCCACCCCCTGGTGCACCCGGACGTCCAGCATGAGCGGGACCTCGGCCTGTTTGCGGTTTTCGACGGAAACGGCGACGTCGACGCGTACCTTGCCGAGCGGCAGCCGATCGGAGCGCAGCGTGGCGTCCAGGTGTACGTCGTCCTTTCTGCCGCTCACCCGCACCGGCCCGCGCGCGGGCGGAGCGGGCTGGACGGTGATATCCGCCGGATCCCACGGCAGCCGCGCGAGCACCAGCCGCCGCGCCGCCGCCAGCATGTCCGCTTCGGGCACCTCGTAGGTTTCCCGCACGAGCCGGGTGCTGGCGGTCCCTTCCACCCGGAATACGCTGGGATCGACGCCGGCCAGGCGGATCCGGAAGACCACCTGCTCGCGCGTGAGCTCGCTCGTGCCCCCCGGCGGGGGTGCATCGTCCAGGTCCAGGGCCGCAATGCGCTCGCGCAGCTCGGCCGGTCCCCCCTGGACGGTCGCCACGTCGCGCACGCGCACCTCACGCGACCCGACGCTGGCCACGGGGTCCAGCCGGACGACGACGGCCGGATCGGCCGCGGGCTCGGCCGGCACGCTGCGCGCGCGCTCGCCCGCGCCTGCCACCGCGACGAGTGCGGCCAGGCCGAAGGCGCAAAGACAGGGCAGGAGAGATCGAACCATCCGCGCTTACCTCGTCATGTTATTCGTGATCGACAGCATCTCGTCGGCCGCCTTGATCGATCGCGTGTTGAACTCGTACGCACGCTGCGCCAGGATCAGATTTACCATCTCGGTCACGACCTCGACGTTCGACCGCTCCAGAAAGCCCTGCTGGAGTACACCCGCTCCCGACTCGCCCGGCGTCGCCTCGGTGGGCGGCCCCGAGGCTGCCGTCTCGGCGTACAGGTTGCGGCCTTCGCTGCTCAGCCCCGCCGCATTGACGAAGCGGATCAGCTTGAGCTGCCCGATGATGCTCGGCGTCGGCGACGCGGGGGTGGTGACGGAGACGGTTCCGTCCGTGCCGATCGTCACGCTCTCGGCGTCCTGCGGGATGGTGATGCGCGGGTCGAGCAGGTAGCCGTCCGAGTTCACGATCTCGCCGGCCGCGTTCTTGCGCAGGGCACCGTCGCGCGTATAGCGCAGCTCGCCGTTGGGCAGCGTGATCCGGAAGAACCCCTGGCCCTGGATCGCGACATCCAGCGGGTTGTCGGTGATGTCCTGCACGCCCTCGGAGAAGATCTTGGTGTTCGCGGCCGGCCGCACGCCGCTGCCGATCTGGAGCCCGGTGGGGGCCTGAAGCCCCTGGGCCGTCTCGGTGCCGGGCAACCGCCGCGTCTCGTAGAGCAGGTCCTGGAAGTTCACCTGGCTGCGCTTGAAGCCGGTGGTGTTGGCGTTGGCCAGGTTGTGGGCGGTGTTGTCCACAACGAGCTGCTCGGCCTTCATACCGGTCGCACTCGTAAAGAGAGCTTTGATCATGGTCGGCTCACGTGGTCTGCGGGTTGGTATTGAGCGCGATCGCGTCCGAGAGGGAACGGAGTGCCCGCTCGGCCGCTTCGTAGTGACGCATGCCGGCGATCATCTGGACCATCTCGTCTACGACCTGGACATTGGACGATTCGCGGAATCCCTGCTGCACGGTCGCGGTGCTGGGCTGGGCAGCCACGCTGGCGGGCGCCTCGAACAGCGTGGTGCCGACCGGCACGAGCAGGTTCGGATCGGCGAAGGACGCCAGTTGCAACTGGCCGAGCTGCGCTCTGTCGGCCAGCACGCTGCCGTCCTCGCGCACGGTGATCTGGAGCGTTCCCGGCGGGATCTGGATGGGGCCGCCGGTGCCGAGCACCGGCAGGCCGTCCATGCTGCGCATTTCTCCCTCGCCGTTGAGCGTGAAGACGCCGTTGCGCGTGTACAGAGGGCCTTTCGGGCCCTGTAGCACGAAGAAGCCGTCCCCCTGGATCGCCAGGTCGAGCGGACCGTCGGTGGCCTGGTAGCTGCCTGGCTCGAACACCGTGCGCACCCGCGAGACCTGCGGGCTGGTGGTGGTGCGGGTGGCGTTCGGGTACGCCGCGGAGAGCGCCTGGTCGAAGCTCTCGAACGCGATGGTGCGGCGGCGGTAGCCCGGCATGTTCGCGTGCGCCAGGTTCTGCGCCACGATCTCGTGGTTGCGTGACGCCACGTCGAGGGCGGACGCGGCGCTATAGAATCCCTGGATCATGCCGGCCTCTCGTCTGAACAGGAGACATTGCGGACGCTTGTAAGATCAACTGGCGTGCCACACGCCTTAAAACGGCGCCGTCGGACACCGGTTTGCGCGGCAAGCGATGGGTGGCACGCGTGTTGCGCTGATGCCCCGTTCGGGCCGTCGGCGACGCGCCTCACCGGGTCCAGGAAAACGGTTCCGGCGCGCCTCCTGCAAAAAGTTCCGGCGTGGTGGCGCCGGCGCGCACGGTCCCTGTGCGGGGTACTCCACGGGAATCCGAAGGGCGAGGGGGTCGAAGACGGCAGAGGAGGAGCCGTCGTCGCGCGCCGTGCTCAGGCGCTGGCGCGCACGACCTGGACCTCGTCGAGCGGCGGGATGACGCCGCTGTGTTCCAGTTCGATGGCCTCGGGGCGCGCGGTCGCCCAGGCGTCGCGTAGCACGCGGAGCACCTGCAGCGCGTCCTGGATGCCGCCCACACTGCCGTCGGCCATGCGGTGCAGCGCGAACTCATAGAGCCGCTTCAGGTTCAGGGCCACCTCGCCGCGCCCCAGATCGAGCCCGGCGATCAGTTCGGCGACAATCCGCTCGCTACGGAGCACGAGCTGCATCGCTGCCGACTGGTCCGCGCCGGCGATCAGTCGGGCCGCCTCCTCGAGCCGCAGGATGGCGCC
>JBGPMX010000108.1:0-10073 GCA_041487215.1 Planctomycetia bacterium
ACCCTGCTGCCGGACGGCGTGGTCATCGACGTGCGCAGCAATGTGCTGCCCGGCTACCCGCTGGCCGGCAACCCGCTCTACGACGTGCCGCGCAGCCGCGGCATCCCGAACCAGCTGCCGGCCCCCGTAGTGATTGCGGGCGGCGACGGCGTCTTCGGCACGGCGGACGACCCGCCGTCGGCCACCTGGCCGCCGCTGGAGATCCTGTTCGGGCCGACCGGCGAGGTGACGGGGGCGGGCGCGCGCACGCCGCTCATCCATCTCTGGATCGGCGAGCGCGCGGACAAGGCGGGGGCGCGAACGCGCAAGCTGCTCACGCTCAACACGCGAACCGGCGCGATCCAGGTGACCGACAACGCCGATCCGAACGCCGCGAACCCGTTCGCGCCCGCCGAGCAGCAGTTCGGCGATTCGTCAACGCTCGGCGTGCCGTAGGCGGGCCCGACGCGGTGGGTGTAAGGCAGCATGATGAAATGCTGCAACGCCTTGGTTGGTTCGTGACTGTTTTGTGGCACGAGAAACATTGATGACGTGGCGTTCTTCCAGAGTGAGCCGGCGAGGCCTCTCGCTGATCGAGATCCTGATCGGGATCATGATCCTCGGCATTGGCGTGATCTCGCTCGCCACGCTGTTCCCGCTCGGCCTGCTCAAGATGAAGCGGGCGGTGAACGATACGCGCGGCGTGGGGCTGGCGCGCGATGCGGTCGGCCAGGTGCACATCCGCAACCTCATGAGCTTGCGCATGCGTAACGCCGCCATGCCCTGGCTCCCGTTCGCGCCGGGCGGTCCCGGTTACCTGACGGCCGACCCGCGCTGGCCGGCGGGGACGGCTCTGACGCTCGGCGCCGGCCTTCCAGTGCTCGTCGATCCCGTGGGCCTCGCCGCCCGGCCGATCCTGCCGGATACGTTCGGCAGAGACCCGCTCACCACGGCGCCTAACGCCGATGGCTTGGTCCGGGTCACGCTGGGGGACCCGGGTCCGGACGGCGTGATGGGGACGGCGGACGATGTGGTAGCGGACCCCGGAGCCGACGCCTCGATCGGCACCGCGGACGACGTGGCGCTCTACGGGTTCGCGATCCCCCCGGCGGCTCCCCTGGCCTGGGCAGCGGACGCCGCTTTCAGCTCGTCCGACGACCTGATCTACGGGCCGGACTACGCGACCCGCTGGACGCCGCTCCAGTTCGCCCGCCCTGGTGGTCCAGTAGTTATCGGCGGTCAGGTTTCTCTGCTCAACCCGTACAACGGTGCGCCGTACGCACCGGGTACGCTATCCCGCGAGCGCCGCTATTCGTGGATGTTTCTGGCGCGCAAGGTCTCGGCCAGCCAGCTCGAAGGACCCTACGCGGTCTCGGCCATTGTCTTTTACAACCGCGACCTGATTGCGGGCGAGATACCGTTTGCGAACCCGCTGGGGTATCCGGCCGACGGCCTGGATCCCGCCATCCCGGACGCCGTGTTCAAGGAGGCGTCGCGGCTGGCCTACGTATCGCCGAGGGCGGGCGAGGTGCTGCCACAGATACCGATCGGCAGTTTTGTCGTGGATGTGACGTACGACGCGACCAAGGGGGACGACACCACGCTCGCTCCCCCCCAGCCGGCCCCGCATGCCGGCTACGTGTACCGGGTGGTCGGGCGCGAGCGGAATCCGGCGAACCCGACTCAGCTGATCCTGACGCTCGATCAGCCGGCGCGGCCGGTGCGGCTTGCGGCGGGCACGCCGCGGCGCATCGGAACGTTCGGCGTGTACCTCAAGGGCGCCGTGGGTGTCTTCGAGAAGGAAGTTCCTTAAACGTCAGTTGTCCGTCGTCCGTGGTCCGTTGCCGGACGAGAACATCGCCATGATCGAGCTTCTGTGCAACGGACAACGGACCAAGGACGACGGACAAGATTGATGATCGGCTCATCGAACCTATTCGTGTCCAACGCTGCTCAGCGGGGCAGAGACCGCACGGGCCTTACACTCGTCGAGATGCTCGTGGTGGTTGCGCTGACCGTGCTGCTCATGAGCATCATTGCCGAGGTCTTCGTGCTGGCGTCGGAGACGCTGACCAGCCTGCGCGAGATCAGCGACGCCAACCAGAAGATTCGCACCGTGCAGACGACGATCCGCCAGGATCTGCTGAATCGAACGATCCGCCAGGTGCAGCCGCCGATGGAGAAGCGCATTCACCCCGGTCCGGACGGGGTCTTCGGCACGGGCGACGATTACGAGTACCTCGTGCCGATCGGCTTCGATCCGGCCGACAACATGGGCTATTTCTCGATCGAAGAGAACTCGCCGGCCGACGAGCAGAGCGAGGACGTGGACGACGTGATCGCCTTCACGGTCCGCTTGCCGCAGCGCAGCGGCGTGGCCGTGGGCGGGATCGGCAGCGCGTACTACGGCCGGGCGATCGTGGGATCCGAGCCCGACGTTGCGTTCGCGCCGATCATCGACGGGCTGGCCGGGTCGCTCGAGGCCGAGGTGGTGTACTTCCTTCGTAGGGGAACGCTGTATCGCCGCGTGTTGCTGGTCGCTGTCGCGCAGCCGTCGGACACTGCGGCGTTCAATCCCAGCAAATTCGCGACCCCGGAGTCGTGGTACGCGCGCTACGACATCTCGGCCCGGCCGGGAGTGGCGAGTCCGCCCACCCCGGTCCCGACAGCTCTGCCCTGGCCCATCCCCATCGTGAACAAGCTCGGCGACCTGACGTACCGCAGCGCGCGTTATGCGCACCGCCCCCCCGCGGCGTACTGGAGCGGCAATCCGGGGTTGGTCCCGCCGCTTCCGCCCGGCGCCGGCCTGGCGGCTGACAATGCCGCGGACCCGTACTTCCCGTTCCTGGCGATCGACTTCGCCCCGTCCGGTCGCCCGTATCACGACGCCACGACGCCGACCGACCCGCTGGACCACAACCACAATTACCCCGGCATGTCTCTGTCCGTCCCCGTCACCTGGTTCGGCCGCCCGACGCTCAAGGAGACGTGCGATCCGAACTGGGACAGCCCGATGGCGATCGCAGCCGGGCCGACCGGTAGGGTCTTTCCGGTGGGGGGCGTTCCGGCAGATCCAACGCTGTTCAACAGCGCTCGGCCGCGCGAGGACGCCCTGATGACCAACGTCTTGTCGTTCGATGTCAAGGTATGGGACCCAGACGCCCAGCCGGTGCCGGGCGCGGCGGCGTCGGGAGCGTTCGTGGACCTGGGCAAGAACTTCCCGGCCGGAAGTGCGTCGGCGTCGGTACCCGGCCCGATCCCGAGTGCTGGCAGCCCGGGCGTGCCCATGGTCTATCCCTGGCCCCCGCGGCGCGGCATCCCGCGCGGGTTTGGGGCTCCGTGGCCCGGCGACCCCGGTCCCGACGGCATGTTCGGCACCGCCGATGACGCCGTGCTCGCCGCCTGGAAGGGTCCGAACAATGTGGACGAGGGGGGGGGCGGGGACGACGGTCTCTGGCGTCGCCTCCTTCACACGTACGACACCTGGTGCACCGCCTACAGCAAACCGGCGCACGTCGGCATGAAGCCGGTCGGTCCCCCCTACATCGCGCCCGTCCGCGGCATCCAGATCAAGATCCGCTTCGTGGATCCGGAAACACGCCACACGCGCGAGACGACCATCGTGCAGGAGCTGCAGTAATGACCCCGAAAAAAGTCGAGAGTCCAGAGTCCAGAGTCCAGAGCCGGAACCCGCTCACGCAGCGCGCGCGGCCAATTCAGTCGGCGGATACCCCCCCTTGTCCCCCCCTTGGCAAGGGGGGGAAGGGAGGGTATCCGCTCCGCAACTGGCCCCAACATAGCATCTCAGCCGCATCGATTCGCGAGCCTGCCGGTGTGCCGGGCAAGCGGTTCGAAGTCCCGGAACGGCGGCGCGCACGCTCCAACTCTGCTCCGGCCACTCGGTGTGGCGTCGTGCTGCTCGTCATCCTGGGCATGCTCGCCGCCCTGGCCTTGCTCGGCATCGCATTCGTGATGTTCTCGAGCGAGGAAGAAAGGGCGAGCGGCAATTACGCCCGCCAGTTCCAGGCTTCGCGCGGCGACTACGACGTGAACGCCGCCTTCACCGAGGCGCTCGGGCAGATCGTGGCCGATACCAACAATCGGTTCTCGGTCGTGCGAAGTCATTCGCTGCTGCGGGATGAGTATGGCAACGATAGCGATGTGAACCCTGCGACAGGCGTTCCGCCGGGCAACGGGCAGCTCGACCCCGCCGAGTACCACCAGCGACAGTTCAACGGGCCCGGCGAGGCCGGTCCGGACGGCATCGTGGGCACGGCCGACGACGCCGATGTGAACTACGTGTTCAACAGCCGCACCCCGGAGCGGGACGCGGCGGGCAACCCGATCGGCGGGCTGGACGAGGACTACGACTACCCCGATTTCAACAACATGTCCCTGGCCGCCATCCGCGCCGACGGCGTTGTTCTGGTGCCGTCGTTCCACCGGCCCGGCTACATCCAGCTTACGCCCAGCAGCGACTGGACAGACATGTCGAACACGCCGGCGCGAGGCCGACGCATCATCCTGCGCCCGCGCATCGTCGATCACAGCCCGAACTTCCCTCGCCCCGGTGCCGTGGAACCGCTGCCGCCCGGCGTGTACGACGTGGACAACATGGGGCTCGGCCGCCCGGACAGCGTCTGGGTCGACGCCGGGTTCCCGGTCCAGCAGGCGCCGGACGGCCGCAAGTACAAGATCATGGCCGCCTACTGCGTCATTGATATGGACGGCAAGCTCAACCTGAACGTGGCCGGGAACCTGGCGTACGACAAGGTCGACGCCGCCGGCACATGGGTGTTCCCGGACGGGGCGGGCGACGGGCTGCCGGACAGCCACGCCGATATTGCTCCGGGGACCACGCATGGATCGGGCGGCATCATCCCGTTCCCGATCGATCTCTCGATGGGCTCGGGGTTCGGCGGCGCGAACGAGGTGAACCTGCAAGTGCCGTTCAACCCGCTCTACACCGGCCTGGTGTCCGGCATCGATCCGCGCGAGTACCACTGGCTGCTCGAGGGGCGTCCGGCGGGGGTGGGGAGCGCGGCGGCGCCCCCGCTGTCGGTGACGGTTCCGGGCCGCTGGGGCGAGCCGTACCTCATCGGCACGGCTACCCCGCCGCGTGCCGGCGCCACGTATTCGGGCGCCGGGCCGGTCGTGGCCGCGGACGACAACACGCCGGGATATCTCGGAGCGCCCCGCGGCAATGTGATGGAGGGGGCGCCGAACAGCGCCGGCGGCGTGCACCGCACGCCCGCCGACTTCGACGGCAATGGCGTGCTGGTGACGACGCCGGGCGGCCGGCCGCTCTACGGCCCCCCCGGCCAGGCACGGCTCGGCTGGGGCGGCGTCATGATCGGCTGGCCCGCGGGCCTGGGCCATACCACTCAGCCGGAGAACCTTGATGACGCCTCCGAGCTCATTCCCTACACCGGTCAGGCAATGGACGCGCTGTTCAGCCCGCACGAGGCCGAGACGCTTTACCGCGCCGAAGACGTCGACTGGTCGAGCCTGCTCCAGTGGAGCGGCGTCGCCGGTACCCTGGCCCGCGCCCGGCTGCCCATGCTCGCCCCATCCCTGTTCGATCTCTCGAACCCGCTCAACCGCCGTCGCCGGTTCATGCTGGCGACCGAGAGCTGGGACCTCATCCGTTACAATCAGTTCCCGCTTCAGACATTCGAATCGACCAGCACGAGCGCGGGGAATCCAGGCGCAGGCAACGGCATCTTCCCGTTCTCGGCCACGCCGGCGTTTCGGGCGATCCTACCCGAGGCGATCCAGCTAGGCCGGCGGCTCGTGCTCACCCCGCAGTTCCCGCCGGCCACTCCGCCGCCGCTCCTGCCCGATCCGTACAAGATCAAGTTCGCGCGCGAGCTCTACCTGCTGATGCGCGCGATCTCGCCCGGTGCAACCCCCGAGCGCATCAAGCGCATCGCTCAGTACTGCGTCAACGTGGTCGACTTCTGCGACACCGAGGTGGGTGACGACGAGATCATGACGCCGTTCGAGTTCGACGTGGACCCCATCAACGGCTGGAACGTGGACGGCAATCAGACGACGAGCTCGGGCGAGAGCGAGCGCGGGGTCGTGTGGGGCACCGAGCTGCCGCGTTTGGTGATCAACGAGACGCTCGCCTACGAAGATCCCATGGGGACGTTCAACCTCTGGCTCGAGCTGTACAACCCCAGCCCGTACCCGGTGGAGCTGAACGGCCCGAACCACACCTACCAGTTGGTGGTCGCGAGCCGGAGCCCGCACCTGTACCCGGACCCGGAGGAGGGCGAGCCAACCAGTGCGGGAACCGCCGTCGACTTCAGCACGCCCGGACCGGGCAGCTCCGGCGGGACGCTGATTCCGCCGGGCGAGCGGATGGTGGTGGGGCCCGCCGGGACGATCCCGGTCAGCCTCGGCGGCGGGCCGTTCGGCACCCCGATCCGGTTCGTGACCAGCGGCCTGCCGGCTCCCGGTGCCGGTCCCGGCGCCGGAGAGTTCCGTGTCTACGTCAGACGCCTTGCCAACCCCTACTACGGGCACGACGAATCTGTACCGTTCCCCGACTCGTCGAATCCCTACATCACGACCGACGCGCTCGACGCGTTCTGCTACACGGCGGCGGACATCGTGCCGGATATTTTGACCATGCAGGTGGCCGCACGCAGCTTCGAGCGTCGCTCGCTCGGCGTGGCGTACCGGCTGCACGACTTCGGCGGACCGGCACCGCTGCCGCCGCCGCACTCGATCGGCGACGACCCCAACCCCTTGGATGACAAGGCGCCGTACAACAGCCTGGCCGCCGTGGACCTCAATGGAGACGGCACCCCCGATCCCTGGCCCTGGCTGGTATTCAACGACCGGCCATTCGCATCGCCGATGGAATTACTCCTGGTGCCGGCCGTGAGCCCGGAGCACATGACCACGGCGTTCTTCTACCCGACCCCGGCCGGCCTCGTCCCGAACCCTTACACGCCCGACACGGCAGGCCAGGTCAACACCAACGTTCTCGTCACGGGACAGCTGCCCACGGCAGCGGAGATGACCCAGCCGTTCCGCGAGCCCGGCGGCGACCAGTACCTGTACGGCCACCTGCTCAACTTCTTCCGCGAGAACAGCGGCGCACCGGCCGCGCCCAACCCGGGGTACTACCGGCTCTTCGAGTACGTCGAGGTGCCGTCGCGCATCAACGGATCGGGCGATCCATCCGTTCCGCAAATTCCCGGGGATACGGCCGGGCGCGGCCGCGCGGATCGTGTGCCGGGCAAGATCAACATCAACACGGTGTACGAGCAGGAGGTTTTCCAGGCGGCTCTGAACAATCACCCGCTGGCGCTCGACGCCACGGCGGCCGGCTGGGTGAACAGCCAGATCCCGGCGTATCCGGGCGGTGTGGTGCCGAACGTGGCGACGCGTGCCGAGGCGACCGATCCGGGCCTGCCGTTCGGCAACCTTTCTTCCGACCTGTATCGCCGCATGCTGCTGTCGATCGCGAACGGGGAACCCGACTCGACGGGCACTGCCGAGAGCCCCGCGCGGCTCTTCACGCTCAACGACCGCCCGTTCCGCAGCTTCGGGCTCGGTGCGTCCGGCGTGTTGATCGCTGCGTCGCAGAAGGCCCCGCCGCCGCCGTCGATCCAGAGCACGTTCCTGCGGGGCTTGATCGAAGCGGGCGCCAGCCGAGTGCCGGTCTTCGAGGACGACCGAGGCATTCGCAGCGGTTCGACGCCGTATCCGCCTCCCGGCCTGGGCGTCCCGCCCAACAACCTGATGGACTACCCGTACTTCCGCTGGCAGGTCATGCAGAAGATGTCGAACGTGTTCACGACGCGCAGCAACGTCTATGCGGTCTGGATCACACTCGGTTACTTCGAGGTGCTTGATGAGAACCCGGCGCGGCTGGGCGCAGGCATCAACGCCCCGCCGCAGCTTGGCTCCGAGCTGAACATTGAAACGGGGCAGAACGTCCGGCACCGCGCGTTCTTCATCGTGGATCGCTCGCGCGCCCGCGGCTACCTCGGCCCGCCGCGCAGCTCCGCCGAACTCCAGGACATCCTGAGCCAGGTGGTGATCCACAGCCGGATCATTGAATAGCGAGGCGAAAGACGAGAGACGAAAGGCGAAAGACGAGAGGCGAGAGGCGAGAGACGAAAAAGGCGAGAGGCGAAAAAGGCGAGAGGCGAAAAAGGCGAGCGGCGAAAGACCCGAGTCGAGAGCCAGACCAGACGCGGGAAGATTGGTGATCAGTAATCGGTGTTCGGTAATCAGTGATCAGCAGCCGGTAATTCGAGCGCTCAGGACTTCTGACCTCTGAGGCTCTGGCTCTGGGGGACCACCATGCGACGCAAACGCAAACAAGTCGGCGAAGCGGTCAGCGCCATGGGCCGCGAACCACCGTGGGGGTGACTAGGCATCGGTGATCGGTGATCGGTGATCAATCGGTGATCGGTGATCGATACGGCTGACCAGCGACAACGGACGACGGACCACGGACCACGGACAACGGACCCTAGAACGCTGATGCTGGAGTGAGCGACGACCGTGTGGTAACGTAGAAGAGTTCCACTTTCCCACAAAAAAACTGAGCCTGCGGGCTCTGTCGGCGAGCGAGACAATCTTTAGGAGGGTCGAGAAATGCGTAGAAAGCAATCCGGTTTCACTCTGATCGAGATGCTGGTGGTCATAGCGATCATCGGCATCCTGGCGGCGCTCCTGCTGCCCGCCATCCAGTCCGCCCGCGAGGCGGCACGGCGCACCCAGTGCCTGAGCAATATGCGCCAGCTCGGCCTCGCCCTGACCAACTTCTCCACCGCACAGAACCGCCTGCCCAACAGCGGCACCTGGGCCGCCGAATCCGATGACCCGGGCGCCACCGGCCAGCCGCTCACCACGCTGCACACACTGGGTACCGCCATCCCCGCCCAGCCCGGCAGCGACACCACCAACGACTTCATGTGGAACTACCCGCTGCACAGCTGGGTGGTGGACATCCTGCCGCACATCGAGCGGTCGGACATCTACGAGCAGTGGCAGGCGACCCTGCACATCGGCGGCACGAGCACCGGGCCCATCGCCTTGTTCGACACGCCCGAGACGCCGGGGACGTACGTGAAGAACGGCAACAGCCACTACGGCCTGGGTCAGACGTCGATCGCCGTGCTCACCTGCCCGGACGCTTCCACCGTGCCGGGCAAGGGAAACCTGAACTACGTGGTCAATGGCGGCTTCCACCGCATCCCGTGGAACCCGGTCAACAATTCCTCGTCCCCGGCACGCATGAAGCTGGCCGAGCCCGCTTCCACGATCATGCCGGCTCCGACCCCCGCGTACGGCACGGGCACCTATCCCGGGTCGACGGCCGAGGACGATCGCGACGAACGTGCCGCGGGTAACATGGGGCTCATGTTCCCCGGCACCCTCAAGCACAACACCCCCTACGAGGTGCGCCGCACTCTGTCCAGCATCACCGACGGCCTCTCGACCACGATCATGCTCGGCGAAAACCTCAAGGCCGGCTATGCCGCGGACACGCCGACCAGCGCGATGGGCCCGACGGCGGGCGGCACGCTCTGGTACGACGCGACCCACGTGGGGCCGACCGGGGCCGGGCACGCCGAGAGCGGCTGGGCCAATCCCGACTCGGATTACGTCTCCTTCCGCGTGAGCGATGACATCTGCGACTCGGGGGGTAACTGCCAGCTCGTCGACGAGCAGCGCGCGATCCGCGGCACGCTGCAGCCCGCGAAGTCAGTCGACTACAAGAAGGCCAACGACTCGACCGCCAACAACAACACCAACAGCGACCCGGAGAACATCAACGGATCGTTCTCGGCCGAGCAGGGCTGGCCGTACCTATCGAGCTACCATCCGGGCGGGGTGAACGTCGTGATGTGCGACGGCTCGGCCAAGGCTATCAACGCGAACATCGACGGCAGCGTGTTCTTCCGGCTCGTCACCCCCGCCGGCGGGCAGCGCGGCAACCGGCCGGAGTGGCCGGCGTTCGAGACGCCGCTCGGAGATGACAGCTTCTAGCACGCCGGGCACTCTTGGAATGCGGGCACTCTTGGAATGACAGGTTGTCATCCTGAGCCAAGCGAGGAACGAGC
>JBGPMX010000109.1:0-10009 GCA_041487215.1 Planctomycetia bacterium
CAGGTTCTCACCAGGTCGAACATGCCAATGGCCAAACTGCCAAACACCAGCACCGGCAGCCACGCGGCCAGCGTCGGCGATATGTACTCGAGGTTGCCCAGCCGCTGGCTGAACTGGCTAAACATCTGGAAGGTGAGGCTGATCACCAGGCTCACCCCCACCAGCGTGACGATGCGGCGGTCCATTCCGGAAAGGACAAACGGCAAGCCCAGAAAGAGCAGCGTGATGCTGGCCAGGGGGCGAGTCAAGCGGGCATGGACGAGCACCGCCATCTCTGTCCGCGCCGCGTTCGTCTGCTTGCGCAACTCAGTGAGCAGGTCGCGCGTGCCGGCGAACTGGTACCAGTGCTGGGTGCGGCTCAACTCGTCGAAGCTCAGCGTGCTGTAGAGAAAGTACTTGCCGGGCCCGAGCTCCTGCAGAATGCCGGGAACGGACCGCGTGTCCGAGGAGCTCACGTCCGAGAGCAGCCAGCCCCCCGACGGAGACTCCTTGCCCGGCGGAATGTACCGTGCTTCCGCGGCGCGCAGGTCGACCAGCGTTCCCGCGAGCTCGGGCGGCAGCAGCACCGTCGCCGGACGCACGGTCATCCGCTGCCGCAGCGACCGATCCCCCCCCAGCAGAACGCCCCGTGAATCGTACGCGGAGTGCGTGTTCACCGTGCGATAGCCGTCATCGTCCGCACTCATTTCCAGCTGCTTCGCGATCCGCGGGATGATCAGCTCCTGGTTCATGATCACCACGCCGTTGACGCCAAGTGCAGCGATGACCACTGGCAAGATGACGCGGTACACCGGCACGCCGGCCGACAGCAGCGGGATGAGCTCGTTGGTCCGCTGGATCCACGAGAAGGTGAACATCGCGGCGATGGTCGTGATCGGGCCGGACAGCCGGTCGAAAAACAGGCTGACGCGGTACATGTAGTACTGGCCCATCACGGCCAGCAGCGAGAAGACACCGTGCGTGCGTTCGCTGAACTCGTCGAGCTGCGCGAAGGCGTCGATCACGATGTACAGGCCGACCAGGCTGGCAAACGAAACCAGGAAGGCACGGACGAACAGCTGAACCAGGTATCGGTCGATGATCTTCATCAGGGAAACCAAAAAGGGAGGGCGACAGCATAGCCATCAACCGGAACCTGTCAATATCGTCGGTCGGCAGAGGCTGGACAGCGCAAGCGCCGCCCTCAACAATATTTGCCTGCGGGCACCGAGCCTTGCCGCCACGACCGAGACCGATCCGTTTTTCACCAGGAGACTGCCATGCCTCGCCTGACCAGCCGCCGTGACCTGTTGCTCAGCGGCGCCGCCTTCGCCAGCGCCGCCGCGCTTCCCGCCGTGCGATCCAGCGCGTGCATCAACCCGATCGAGCGCGCCGGCGGGGGTGCCAAAATCAAGTTGAGCTGCGCCGCCTATTCGTTCCGAGACCAGCTGACCGGCAAGAAGCAACCGGCATGGACGCTCGATCAGTTCATCGACTTCTGTGCCGAGAACGGGCTCGAGGGGACCGAACTCACGGGCTACTACTTCCCGAAGGAGATCACGCCCGAGTACCTGGCGCACCTCAAGCACAAGACCTTCCTGCTCGGGCTCGACGTTTCCGGCACGGCCATCAACAACAATTTCTGCCTTCCGGCGGGCTCCCAGCGAGACGAGCAGATCGCGCACGTGAAGCAGTGGATCGACTACGCGGACGGGTTTGGCGCGCCGTGCATCCGCATCTTCTCGGGGGCGGTGCCGAAAGGGCACACGGAGCAGGAGGCGCGGGCGTGGTGTGTCGAGTGCAT
Source organism: Planctomycetia bacterium (assembly GCA_041487215.1). Classification (GTDB taxonomy): domain Bacteria; phylum Planctomycetota; class Planctomycetia; order JALXBF01; family JBGPMX01; genus JBGPMX01. The sequence continues at coordinate 1,784 of JBGPMX010000109.1, forward strand.
CGAGGAGTGCTGCCGCTACGCCGGCGAGAAGGGGATCTTCCTGGCGCTCGAGAACCACGGCGGGATCAGCACGTCGGCCGAGGGTTTGCTCGCGGTTGTGCGAGCCGTTCGATCGCCCTGGTTCGGCGTCAACCTGGACACGGGCAATTTCCGGAGTGCGGACCCGTACGAGGAGCTGGCCCAGGCGGCGCCCTACGCGATCACCGTGCAGGTGAAGACCGAGGTGACGCCGGCAGGCAAGAAGAAGGAGGATGCGGATCTCAAACGCGTGATCGGCATCCTGCGCGACGCCCACTACCGCGGCTACGTGGCGCTCGAGTACGAAGCGGAGGAGGACGCGCAGACAGCCGTGCCGCGTCACCTGCGCCGGCTCCGCGAGCTGATCGGCTAAAGCGGGAGGGCGAAGCGCCGGCCGAGCGTCGGCTCGGCGGGGCCTCGACCTCCCCCCGTGCACAGGGGCAGCGGCGCATTTTTACTGCACCTGGCAAAACCGTCGCGGCGCGCCGAAGTTAGGGAGCGGGAGAGCCTGGGACCGGGAACGTTTGTCGAGCGACGGGCGCAAGAGAGCCGGCCAGGACATGGCCTGCCGGCCCGGCACGACGCGGCCCGCCTGGGTGCGGACCGATCGTCGCGCCAGCACGCGGCGTCGTCAGGCCGACTCGGCGGTCAGCCCGCACGTGAGGCGGCGGATCTGTTCGACGACGTCGGGCGCATCGAAGCGATCCGACTCGATCAGCACGACGCCGCCTTCCGGCACACCGAGGCTGAGCAGATCGAGCACGCTCTGGGCGTCCGCCGTGCGGCCGGCGTACTTCATGCGGATCTGGCCGGGGAAATGGGCCGCCGCTTCGGCAATGCGGCTTGCCGGACGCAGGTGCAGCCCGTTCGGCACATCCACACGCACATGAGCCTGGCAAAACATACGTGGTCTCCCTTCCTGAGTTCCGGTTCTGGAAGGCCGCTTCGGGAAAGCCTTGCTTGCGACCGGGCCTTCCTTATCCGTCCTTGGCCGCAGGGCGAGCGTCAGCATTTGCAAGTCTCGAGCCAAATAGGCCAATCCGATGGCAACCAAGAACCACGCGGTGCGGCCGCGTGCAAAAACTACCGCAAGGAATGCGACTTGCGTCGCCGTAACAAGCTCGAACCGGTCGCCGAGATGACGCGCGCCACTGCGGCGTGCGCCCGAGCTCGGTGGTAAGAACTACAATAATCTTTCCCCGCTGGGGAAAAGGACGCCGCCCCTCATGGCAGACCCACCGGTCCTTCTGACCCCGGCGGCGGTCCCCGGCGGACCAGACGACTCACCCCCATGGACCGTATGGGATGCGCTTGCCCTGCTCGTCTTCTGGTTCGGCCTCTCGGTCGCTTTGCACTACATCTTCGGCGATCGGTTTCGCCCGTCCGCACGGCTCATGGTCGCGCTCCAGATCACGATCGAGCTCGCGATGATCGGTGCGGCATTGCTGATCGTCCGCCTGCGCGGCGGCGCCCTGCGGTACTGGCTGGTGGATGCGAGCCGGTGGTTCGTGGAGCTCGCGGTCGGGCTTGCGTTTGTTCTGCCGCTGTTCCTGCTGTCGTCGCTGGTCGCGCTCGTGACCTTCTGGTTGTTCGGGCCGCCGCAGACGGGGCAGCGCGCGGCGCTCCTGATGGGCCAGCTGCCGCTGGTCGCTCGCATCGTCATGGCGGCGGTCGGCGTCCTGCTCGCACCGATCGCGGAGGAGATGGTCTTTCGGGGTCTTCTGCTGTCGAGCCTGCGCGCTCGGATCGGCTGGTGCGCGGCCTGGATCGCGCAGGCGCTGGTGTTCGCGTTCATTCATCGGGACGCGCCGCAGATCACCATGGTTCTTTTTGTGGTCGGGCTGGCCCTGGGGGCAATGTATCTCTGGCGCCGCACCCTTGTGAGTAGTATCGCGCTGCATGCCGGCTTCAACATGCGGGGGGTCGTCGTCCTGGTAAGCCTGATCTGGATCAACGCGCATCGTCCCGCCCAGACGTGGCAAGAGGCGGAGCAGCCGCCCGACTGGTGGAACTCGCCGTGGGTCGAGCGGCTGATGACGGCGATCCCGAACGAGCCGACAGCCGAAAAGCAGTTCGAGGATGCGCTCAACTTCGGCAGCCGCGGCCCGCAGTTGTGGAAGGTGGAGGCGCGCGGCTTTCAGAAGGTGATCGACCGGTTTCCCGAAGACTGCCACTACGCGGCGCGGGCGCTGGCCGGCATCCAGGAGATTTACCTGGAGCACCTGAACGACCAACGCCGTGCCGTGCTCGCCGGCAAGCGGCTGCTCGAGGAGTACTCGGAGGAGCGCGAGGCGGCTGCACGCGCGGCGCTGGGCATCGCACGCGCCTATCTCCGGCTGGGCGAGCTCGATCGGGCGCTGGAGTGGGCCGAGCGCGCCGAACAGGAGTACTCGGACATCCCGCAGACTGCCGAGGCGGTGCAGCAGCTCCGGAACGAGATCGACGAGCGGCGGCGTGAAGCGGAGCGCGAGCGGCCGAGCCCCACGCGCGCTCCTCTCACAGATCACACGAGCGAGCGTGGGGAGAGGGAAGACGGGGGTGAGGGGCTCGCGCCGCAGCCCGCTGGACCAGCTGCACCAGGAATTGATCGTGTGGCATACCGGCCGCTGCCAGCTGCCGGCTCAAGCCGGCCTGCGCGCTGAGATCCGGGTTCGCGTTCACCTCCAGGATGAACGGGTCGCCGTCGCGGCTCGTGCGCACGTCGATCCGCGCATAGTCCCGGCAGCCGGTGACACGGAACGCGTGGAGCGCGATGCGCTCGAGTCGCCGCAGAGATGCTTCGCCCAGGTCGGCGGGGCAGCACGGCACCGTCGCTCGGTCCTCGTCGCTGCCTGCGAGCCACTTGGCGTCGTACGTGACGATCGGCCAGCGCCCGGCGCTCGTCGCTGCGAAAACGATCTCCGACACCGGCAGCATGCGGGGTTCCGGATCCTCAATGACCGCCAGGTTGAACTCGCGGCCCGCGATGAATCGCTCCACGAGCACGGGAAAGCCATAGAGACCCGCCACGCGCTCGGCCGCCGCGCGGAGCTCCGCGGCGTCCCGCGCGACCGAGCCCTGCAAGATCCCCTGGCTGGCGTCTTCGGCCGCCGGCTTGGCGATGACCGGCCAGGCGACGCCGCGCGTGCGGAAGAGCTCGTCGAGACGTGCCGGCTCCAGCAGGACGTCCAGCGCATCGAGCTCGAGGTACGGAGCGGTCGGCAGCCCGGCCCCTTCGAGCAGCCGCTTGGTGCGGATCTTGTTCAGGCAGAGCAGGATCGCGTCCGGCGGGGAGCCGGTGTAGGGAAGCTCGAGGAGCTCGAGCAGACCGGCCAGGTACCCCTCGCCCGCGGCGTTGCCCCGCACCCCCTCGCAGAAGTTCACCACGACCGCGCGCTGGGCACGCAGCCGCTCGGCGACGCGCAGCCAGTCTGCGCCGACACCGAGCGGTTCGGCCGCGTAGCCGGCCGCGCCGAGCGCGTGCAGGGCACTACGCACGGCATCCTCGACACCGGCCTCGGCCGCACGGTCCTGAACGGGCGTGCGCGGCGACGGTTCGTTGAACAGCACGACGACCGGCATCCGGGTGATTTCGGGCATGGCGGCGGTCATCCGATCGCGGCGGACGAACACGGAGGATCCCGGGGTCCCACAGCTCGCGCCGTGGACTAGCGGATGCCGCCGCTCCGCGGCGGACACGAGCCAGGCGCGTACCAAGGAGTCGGCCTGCTCCCGAGCAGCGTGCAGGCTGCGAGGCTTCGCCCACCGCTCGTGGTGGGCGGAGCCCACCCTACTCGCGCCGCGACCAGGCTACTTTGCCTCCGTCCCCGCGCGGCTGTCGATCCCGTGGCGGGCGCACGCGGCTGCGAAGATCTGCCGCACCAGCTCCGCGTGGTCGATGCCGTAGCCCCGCGCCATCAGCACCAGGTCGCTGTTCTCCGGATGCAGGCCGGGCAGGGGGTTGACCTCGAGGAACCAGGGCTCGCCGCCGCGCACGCGGAAATCGACACGGCTCACGTCGGTGCAGTCGAGTGCGGCGTAGGCGGTGAGCGCCGCCCGCTCGAGCCGCCCCAGCACCTCGGCCGGCAGTTCCGGCGGCGTCTTGTAGCACACGGCGCGCTTGTAATCTCGTTTCACCTCCAGCGAGTAGACGAAGCGGTCGGTCGCCTGGCTGGGCAGCACCTGCATCATGCCTAGCAGGCGCGGCGGATCGTTGCCGATGACCCCCACCGTGACCTCGTCGCCGGCAATGAACTCCTCGACGAGCACAGGCTGGCGGTAGCTCGCCTCGAGCTCGACGAGCGACCGCACGAGCTCATCCGGGGATTCGACCAGGGAGCCGGCGCGGATGCCTTTGCTCGACCCCTCGTAAGCGGGTTTGAGGATGAGCGGGAAGGCGAGGCGTGCCGCCTCGATCCGTTCCAGCACCACGAGGCGATCCCACTCGGCGGAGGCCGGGAGGCTGGACGGCGCGGCGAGCGGATCCGCCTTGGCCGGCGCGCGCGGCAGTTCCGGCTCGATCAGCACCCAGTTGGGCGTGGCGACGCCGGCCGAGCGGACGAGCCGTTTGGCGCAGTCCTTGTCGAGCGTGACGGAGAGCGTGAGCGGGTCGGAGCCGGAGTAGGGGATGCCGAGCATCTCGAGCACGGCCGGCACGCGCGCCTCGCGCGAGCGGCTCACGCCGGTCCCCTCGGCGAAATTGAACACGAAGTCGGGCGGGTCGTCGAGCAGCCGGCGCAAGAGCGGCGGGCCGTCGCCGAGCACCTCGACGCGGTGGCCGAGCCCGCTGAGCACGGCCGCAATCGCCTCCACTGTCTCCGGCTTGTCGAATTCCTCCTCGGCGTCGTCCGGCGCCCCGTGCGGCACGGCCGACCGCCCCTGGATGTTGCACGTGATGCCAATGCGCATGGGTTGCACCACCTGACGTTGCCTGCCGATTCACCGCCCGCACGCCTCGCGTCGCAAGCGACTCTTCGTGCTGAAAACTAGGTGGTAATGCAGGCAGGTGAACGACGACATAGTCCATCCCTTGCTTACTGTCGCCGCTTCGGGGCTTTGATGACCACTCCACCCAGACCAGGGGTTTACACCCCTGGCTAACCACCGGTCGCCCGCTTCGGGGCTGCAAACGTTCACCGGCGGCAACCGCCCAACCTCGCTTCGCGCGACCAATTCCGCCAATGGCCCTGCTGCAGGAGCTCGCCAGGTTCCACAAGCAGCGGCTGGGTCAATGCTCCGTGAATTGGAGGGCGGCTACGCCCACAGAGCTTCGCTACGGGTACACCTGCCGAGGCTCGCTGCCGTCGATCGGCACGACGAGCGTAGTCGGGAGCGGGCCGTGCATACCAAAAACGAGCACCCTTCCTCGGGGCAGTACGATCGGGTACAGATCAAACGAAGCGGTCTGGTACACCGTGCGTAGAGCGCCCTCAGCATCCCAAGCCACGAGGTCTCTTGTCTGCTTGCCTGTCGAGCGTCCGCCCCCGCCGCTGGGCCCGGCGTACCGCACGACGCCGCGGTCGAGAAAAACGAGCGTCTGCCCATCATCACTCACATCGGCATTCTCCGGAGTGCTCTCCACGGGCGGGTTGACATTGGCTACGCCACCGGTGGCAACGTCCAGCCTCCAGAACGCGGGAGTCGCCATCGTTTGACCCACCGTACCCGTCTCAGGGAGCATGCACCAATCAACCGGATCCTTGAGGCGGAACAGCGGGAGCAGAATCTGGAACGTCATGGCCGGATCCCGATCGCGCGCGAAGTCCCGCGCTGTGAGCTCCCACCGGATGGTCCCGTCATTCCTGTTGCGCCGCACGAGCCGCCGGAAGGACGCGGAAAAGAATCGCTTCTCATCCAGGTCGTGCTCCGTGATCAGCTCATCGTCCGTGCCAGGAAGCGGATACCTGCGGTTGAAATAGCGAGCGACGTCGCGTCGGGGCGAGGCCCGAGCGTCGAGCACGTCCCCGGCGCCTGGCCGCGCCCGGCTCCAGCGCGCGGCACGCGTTTCGAAACGTACATACGCCGTTCGCTCGAAAGAACCGTCCGAGCCCCAACGGTCCCGCCCAGGCCACCACCCAGGGAGTTTTACCTTGGCTGTGAGCTTCCAAAAAAGCTCGCCCGGCGACCCCTGATTCGACCACAGGTGCTCGGTTTGGGATGTCAGGTCAAAGCTCCACCAGCTGCGCTGCGGCTTGACGTAGAAGCTTCCGATGAAACGCTCGCGGTCGCTATCGAGCACCCCATAACTGGACATGCCCGGGCCACCCTGGCCCGCCTGCGGAGCGCTCACCAGTACATAGCGGCGGTCGGGATCGATGGCCACCGGATACATTAGGTGCGACCCGCTGTTGCGCCGGCGGATTTCCGCTTCCGCGTCCCGCCAGACCCCGACGAGGACTTGCTCATCAGCCGAGGACTCGTAGTCGAAAGCTCGAGACGCGGCGATTTCGGGGAGCATCCAATAGACGGTAATGAGAGCGGTGGCACTGGCCACTACCAACGCCGATGCGACGGCAAGCCCGCGCAGCCACCGGTGTCCACTCGCGCGGCTTCCCGGATTCGCCGCATCGCAGTTGGCGCCGCTCAGGGGTCTTGGCATGCGCGCATCCCTCGCGTCAAGTCGGCTCGTCGGGCGGCAAACACCCAGCGTCAGCACGGCTCTGCCTGACCCGTTTTCCGCCTCAACGCTGCGGATTCTCCCCCTTCGGCTTTCCGCCTTCGCCTGCGTTTTTCATTTCTGGCTCTCGACCCTGGACCCTCGACCCTTGTCTGGCTCTCGACTCTCGACCCTCGACGCTCGACTCGTTTTCTCGCCCAGCCATCGCTCCAACCAGGCCAGGATCGTTTCGTGCCACACGATGCTGTTCTTGGGCTTGAGCACCCAGTGGTTCTCGTCCGGGAAGTACAGGAGCTGCGAAGGGATTCGCCGGCGCTGGAGCGCCGCGAAGGTGGCAATGCCCTCCGAATCGACCAGCCGGTAATCCTTCGCGCCGTGGATGACCAGCGTCGGCGTCTGCCACTTCTCCACGTAACGGCTCGGGGAGAACTTGTCATAGAGCTCGGGGTTCTCCCACGGCACTCCCTTGAACTCCCACTCCGGGAACCACAGCTCCTCGGTCGTGAAGTAGTTCGCGAACTCGTCGAACCCGCCGTCGTGGTTCACCAGGCACTTGAACCGGTTCGTATGCCCGTTGATCCAGTTGATCATCCAGCCGCCGTATGACGCGCCGAGCGCCGCGACGTGCGTGCCGTCCAGCCAGTTATAGTGGGCCAGCGCGTGGTCCAAACCCTTCATGAGGTCCTCGAACGGCTTGCCGCCCCAATCCCCCGAGATCGAATCGGTGAACGCCTGGCCGAATCCCGTCGAGCCGTGGAAGTTGACCGCGATGACCGCGTAGCCCGCGCCGGCAAAAGCCTGCAGGTTCCAGCGGTAGTGGAAGTGGTCGGTGATGGCCCCCTGCGGGCCGCCGTGGATGACGAATGCCACAGGGTACTTTTTGCCGGGCTCGAACCCGACCGGCTTCAGGATCCACGCCTGCACCGTATCATCCTCGGCGCCCTGGAAGCTGAACTCGTCGGGCTGCGACACCTGGACGCGTTTCATGCGGTCCTTGTTCAGGTGCGTGAGCTGGGTGAGCTCGGAACCGTCGGGACGAACGGTCCAGATGTCGCCGGGGCTGGTTAGCGAGTCCTGGGTGAACACCAGCCGTTCGTCGCCGCGGCCCGGCCCGGCGGCGACGGCCAGCCCGCTCACGTAGTGCTTGCCGACGAGCTCGCGCGGCCGGCCGGCCGCCGCGTCGACCGCGAAAACCTTGGCGCGGGCGTTCTCTTCGGCGGTCACGAACAGCATCTTGCTGTCGCGCGACCAGGCTAGCGAGCTGGGCGAGCGGTCCCATGACTCGGTGAGCGTCCGCGTCTTGCCCGATTTGCGGTCGAACAGCCGGATGCGGTAGCGGTCCGACTCGAAACCGGGGCGCGCCATCGCCAGGTACGCGATCGTCTTGCCGTCGGGCGAGTACGCCGCGCGAGTGTCGGTGGCCTTGTTGTCCGCCGTGATGGAGCGGGACGTGCCGCCCTTCGCCGGGACCAGGTACACGTTGAGGTCCGTGGACCACGCGATGTCGGCCCCAAGCTGCGCGGTGTACGCCACCTCCTGGCCGTCGGGGGACCACGCGTACTCCTCGGTTCCTCCGAACGGTTGGGTGGGCGCATCGGCGTCGATCCCCTTCA
>JBGPMX010000110.1:0-9929 GCA_041487215.1 Planctomycetia bacterium
AAGACGGTGGTTTGGAACGGGCCGATGGGCAAGTTCGAGGACGAGCCGTTCAGCCACGGCACTCGGGCCATCGCCGACGCGATGGCCGGCTCGGACGCGGTGACGGTTGTGGGGGGCGGGGAGACCGCCGAGGCAGTCGAGGAGTTCGGGCTCGCCGACAAGATGACGCACGTGTCGACGGGCGGGGGCGCTTTCTTGGCCTACCTCGGCGGTGAGCCGTTCCCATCGCTCCGCATGCTGGATGACCGCGAACGATCCGCACCAGAATAACGCGCACGCGCTGGGCCCCTAGAGATCTTGACCCTTTTTGCCGACCCGAGTCTGATATCGGCGATGCGGCCGGAGTGAACGAGATGACGCGAGTGGTGGTGATACGGCCCGGGGCCACAGATTACGATGAGCAGGGCCGCATCCAGGGCATGCTCAACGTAACCCTCAACGCCCACGGCGTGGAGCAGGCCGCTCGGATCGCCGAGGAACTTCGCGACATCGGGATCCATACGCTCTACTGCGGTACCGGCGAGTCGCCGGCGGCCACCGCCGAACTGATCGGCAAGGCGCTGGGCGTCCGCGTCCGCAAACTCGACAAGCTCCACAACGTCAACCACGGACTCTGGCAGGGGCTGCAAGTTGAGGAAGTGCGGCACAAGCACCCCAAAGTTTACCGCCAGTGGTGCGAGTCGCCGATGACCGTCTGCCCCCCCGGCGGCGAGACGATCGCCGCTGCCTTCGAGCGGGTGCGACGGGTACTCCGGCCCATCATCAAGCGGCACGCGGACGAGGTGATCGGCATCGTCGTGCCCGAGCCGGTTGCCAGCCTGGTTCGCTGCTACATCGCCCAGCAGGACCCGGCGCGCATCTGGGAACTGCGCGAGAGCGATCGTCCCTGGCAGAGCGTGGACCTGGTTCCCGAAGAGGCCAGCCGGCCGGTGCAACACTAAGGGCCCGCGAAAAATAACTCGTACAAGTCCGGACCAGCCGGGCCGCAGGCCGATCGGGAGCCCCATGATGATTGAATCCGACAATCCACGTCCCAAGCGTGGCGTTCCCGAGGGACTTTGGGTGCGCTGCGACGGCTGCAAACGGCCGATCTTTCGCAAGGACATGGAGAAACGCTCCAACGTCTGTCCCGAGTGCAATTATCACTTCTACATCTCGGCACGCGAGCGCATCCGCCAACTGCTCGACGTGGAGAGCTTCGAGGAGTGGTGCGTGGACCTCGAGTCGGTGGATCCGCTCGGCTTCGTCGACCGCAAGCCGTACAGCGCTCGGATCAAGGACGAGCAGGCGAAGACCGGGCTTTCGGATGCCGCGGTCGTCGGTCGCGGCTATATCCGCGGCCGGCCGGTCGTGCTCGGCGTCACCGACTCGGCATTCATCATGGGCAGCATGGGCTCCGTGGTCGGCGAGAAGCTGACGCGCGCGACCGAGCAGGCGACGCAGCTCGGGCTGCCCCTGGTCATCGTCAGCGCATCGGGCGGCGGGGCGCGCATGCACGAGGGGATCCTGTCGCTCATGCAGATGGCCAAGGTCTCGGCGGCGCTCGCGCGGCACCACGAGCAGGATGGCCTGTTCATCTCGGTCATGACCAATCCGACCATGGGCGGGGTAGCGGCCAGCTTCGCCTCACTGGGCGACGTGATCATCGCCGAGCCGAAGGCGCTGATCGGCTTCGCCGGCCCGCGCACCATCTGGTCCACGGTCCGCATCGAGCTGCCCGAGGGGTTCCAGACCAGCGAGTTCCTGTTGCAGCACGGGTTCATCGACCGCATCGTGCACCGCGCCGAGCTGCGTAGCGAGCTGGCCACGATCATCGACTTCTGCGAGACGGACGGCCCGGGGGCGCTCCGCGAGCCGCGTGACGCCGCGGGCCGCACGTTCGCCCCCGAGATCTAAGTGCGGAACAGCCTCTCAGCGGTTACAGTGAGGGGCATCAACGTGCCGCAAAGCGTGTTGCTTCGCGGACCAGCGCGCCCCAATCCCCGATCGCGTCTCCCCCATGAGCGTTCTGTCTAAGCTCACGAACCTGTTCGCCGCGGGCAACCGGGTCGACCTCGACAAACGGTTCCAGCGCATTCGCCCGGTCGGGCAGGGGAGCATGTCCAAGCTCTTCCAGGCACGCGACCTTAAGACCGGCCGGACCGTCGCGCTCAAGGTGCTGGACATGGCGAAGACCGCCGAGCTCATGGCGCGGAAGACGCGCAGCTACGGCAAGGTCAAGTACCCGTCGGAGGGAGAGGTCTGCGTTCAGCTGCGTCACCCCAACGTCGTGCAGACCTACGAGCACGGCATCAGCACGCGCGACGAGCAGTTCCTGGTCATGGAGTTCATTGAAGGAGTCGGGCTGAACTTCCTGATCGAGACCAAATCCGCTTCGTTGAACGGCAAACGCATCGGCTACCTGGCGCAGGCCGCCGATGGGCTCGCCTACGTCCATCGACAGAACTTCATCCATCGCGACATCTGCCCGCGTAATATGATGGTCACGCCGGACGGCACGTTGAAGCTCATTGACTTCGGCCTGGCGCTGCCGAACACGCCCGAGTTTCGCCGCCCCGGCAACCGCACCGGCACGGCGCACTACATGGCCCCGGAGCTCATCAAGCGTCTGGAGATCGATGAGCGGATCGACATCTTCTCGTTCGGCGTCACCGCGTTCGAGTGCGTCGTCGGGCGACTTCCCTGGGACACGGTGTCGGACAGCTTGCAGATGGCTCGCCAGCTCATCAACACGCTCCCGCACCCGGCGAAGAAGCTGCGGCCGGACCTGGACGACGAGCTCAATCAGCTCTTGATGCGGGGAATCGCACAATCTCCCAAAGACCGTACTCCCAGCATCCAGAAGTTCGCCGACGCACTCCGCGCGCTACCCAAGCAGGACTACTAGCCGCCGCGGCTCGACCGCGCGCGCGCCGGAAAAGACTTCCGACGTCTTCTCGTTACCCCACGGAGAACCGCTGTTCATCGCACGGCCGCACCGCCGCCGCATCCCCGGCACGGGCGCCTTGCCGCGCGCGACCCTCAGCCTTTCCCCAGTTTTCCCCGGAAAAAAGCCCTTCCCAAACCCGATCGTAATCCCTATTATGCTTTGCTCGGATCCGTCTGCCGTGAGCCCCGCGGCAGGATGCCTTTGGGAGGCAATTCTTTAGGGAAACGGCCGAGGCCGAAGCTTTCCCTCGTGTGAGGGAACTCGTGCGAAAGCCGCGCGGCGGGCCGGTTCCTTCTTGATCGTGCAGGTTGCTCCATGAACGCCATTGCCAATCTCCGCAATATCGGAATCTCCGCTCATATTGACTCGGGCAAGACCACGCTGACCGAGCGCATCCTCTACTACGCCGGCCGCATCCACCGCATGAACGAGGTGAAGGGAGATGGTGCGGGCGCAACCATGGACTACATGGAGCTCGAGAAAGAGCGCGGCATCACCATCACCTCGGCCGCCACAACCGTTGAGTGGCAGGGCAAGCAGGTCAACATCATCGACACGCCCGGCCACGTCGACTTCACCGTCGAGGTCGAGCGGAGTCTGCGGGTGCTCGACGGCGCTGTGCTCGTGCTTTGCGCGGTCGGAGGCGTCCAGTCGCAGTCGATCACGGTAGACCGTCAGATGAAGCGGTATCAGGTGCCGCGGCTCGCGTTCATCAATAAGATGGACCGCACCGGAGCCAACCCGAATTCGGTCATGGAGCAGCTCGAGACGAAGCTGGACATCGATGCCGTTCCAATGCAGATCCCGATCGGCATCGAGAGCGGGTTCGAGGGCGTGGTCGACCTCGTGCGCATGAAAGCCCTCTACTTCGACGGCGACAGCGGGGCAGCGGTCCGCGAAGAGGAGGTCCCCGAGCCGCTGCGCGAGGCGGCCGAACACGCGCGCGTCGGCATGCTCGAGACGCTGTCCCTGTACAGCGATGAGCTCATGGAACTCCTGCTCGAGGACCAGCAGCTTCCCGAGTCGATGATCCACGAGGTGGTCCGCCGCGCCACGATCGCGCAGGAGATCACCCCGGTCTTCCTCGGTTCGGCCTACCGCAACAAGGGGGTCCAGCCGCTGCTCGACGCCGTGGTCCAGTACCTCCCGAGCCCGCTCGACCGCAGTGTCTTCGCCAAGAATCTCGAAAACGAGGGGGCGGACGTCGTGCTGGCCGCCGACCCCGAAGCGCCGACCGTCGCCATGGCGTTCAAGATCGTCGACGAGTCGTTCGGGCAGCTCACCTACATGCGTATCTACCAGGGCAATATTGCGCAGGGAGCGAGCTACCGCAACGTGCGGCTCGGCAAGACGCACCGGTTCAGCCGCATCCTGCGCATGCACGCGAACGACCGGGAAGAAATGGACGAGGCCGGGCCGGGCGAGATCGTCGCGGTGCTGGGTATCGAATGCGCGTCGGGGGACACCTACTGCAGCGAGGAGGTCAAGCTCTCGCTCGAATCCATCTATGTCCCCGACCCGGTGATCTCGCTGGCCGTCAGCGCCTCCAAGCGCGGCGACTCCGACAAGCTCACCAAGGCGCTCCAGCGCTTCCGCAAGGAAGACCCCACGTTCCATGTGCAGACCGACCGCGAGACGAATGAGATCATCATCTCGGGCATGGGCGAGCTGCACCTCGAGATCTACGTGGAGCGGATCCGCCGCGAGTACAAGGTGGACGTTGAGGTCGGGCGGCCCAAGGTCAGCTACCGCGAGGCGCCCACCATCGAGGTCGCCTACAACTACAAGCACAAGAAGCAGACGGGCGGCGCGGGGCAGTACGCCCACATCAAGGGCAAGCTCGTCCCACTCCACCGCGAAGAGTCCACCGAGCCCTACGTGTTCGAGGATGAGGTCGTGGGCGGCCGCGTGCCGATTCAGTACATTCCATCGGTCGACAAGGGGTTCCGGCTCGCGCGCCAGAAGGGCCCGCTCGCCGGCTACGAGATCGTCGGCGTGAAGATGCTGCTCGAGGACGGGTCGTACCACGCCGTGGACTCGTCCGATCTCGCGTTCCAGATCTGCGCGTTCGACTGCTTCCGCGAGACCTTCCTGCGCTCCAAGCCCGTGCTGCTCGAGCCGGTGATGAAGGTCGAGGTGGAGGTGCCGACCGAGTTCCGCGGCAACGTGACCGGCGACCTCTCGGCACGCCGCGGTTTGATCCAGTCCAGCGAGCTGCGCGGCAGCGACACCGTGGTGGTCGCCGAGATTCCGCTCGCCAACATGTTCGGCTACTCGACCGACCTGCGTTCCATGACGCAGGGCAAGGGGACGTTCACCATGGAGCTGGTCGAGTACCGCCGCGTGCCGCAGTCGATCCAGGAAGAGATCATCGCCAAGCACAAGGAGCTGGCCAAGCAGTCCAAGTAAGCCGCCCCGCCCCGCCCCGCAGCTGAGAACAGAATATCCGGCCGGTGATGAAAGGGAGACGACCATGCCGTATGTTGCACCGCTCCAGGACAGTGAGGCGCCCGAGGCGGCGCGGCCGCTGTTCCAGGCAATCCAGTCCAAGCTTGGTAAAGTCCTGAACATCTTCCGCACGATGGGGCACGCCCCCGAGGTGCTCCAGGCCACCCTGGGCATGAACCAGGCGATCCAGAGCCAACTCGACCCCAAGCTCCGCGAGCTGGCGTACCTCAAGACGACCATGCTCAACCACTGCGAGTACTGACTGCACTACCACAAGGGCCTCGGTCGGAAGGCCGGACTATCGGACAGGCAGATCCAAGACCTCGAGACGTACGAGAAGAGCGACGCTTACAGCGCGCTCGAAAAGGACGCGATCCGATTCGCCGAGGAGTGGACCAGGAAAGAAAAGGCGTCACCCGAAGTGGTCGAGCGGCTCCGAAAGAGCCTGTCTCCCGCGCAGATGGTCGTCCTGGCCGCCACATGCGGGCTGGCGAACTGGACGAACCGCTTCAACGATACGTTCGCCGTCGAGCTGCCGTAGTGAGCCATGCGCGCGCCGCGTGCGTGCGCACGGCTGGGTACGGCGAGGCTCCCCAGTCTGCAGTCTGCAGTCCCCATGCATCATCCAGCGACTCCCGCCGGATTGCGGTCCCCTCGCCCCCGCGCTCACGGACCAACAGCGACAGTCGGCAGTCAGCAGTCAGAGGACAGGGCACAGTGGGTGGCAACTTGTCATCCTGAGCCGGCGAGGAACGAGCAGCGAAGGATCTCGGTGCACCCCCAAGTTGCGGGCCCCGCGCCCCGCGCTCACGGCTCATGCGGGGAGACCGCGATGCGGATACCCCCCGTTGTCCCTCCTTGGCAAGGGGGGGAAGGGGGGCATCAGATGCCCGAGCAGGTGAGACCGTGCTTTGCGGTGGGGGGCGCTTGGCTGGGATGAGGGGGCGTTCTTCTACGCCGCAGGCGTTGGACTCCACAGCCCAGGGTCAGCGGCTTTAGCCGCGCCACCCTGGCTGAGCTCCCAAATCACGACTGGAGATCCCTCACTCCGCTCAGGATGACAATGTGCGCTCGTGCCTCGCTGCGCTCCAGATGACATGCTTTCACCTGTCATTCGGGACCGCCGAGGTATTGCCCTGAACCCCCTGACTGCTGCCCCCTGACTGCTGCCCCCTGAACCCTGACCGCTGAACCCTGCCCCCTTGCCCCCTGGCCCGGACGGCTCGCTTGACCCTGGCATGCCTGCGTGTGAAACTTGTTCTAGGCGGAAACCGAACCTTCATCTCGCTGCTCGCCGAGCCCCGCTGATGATCATCCAGTTCGAATGCCCCGAATGCCACAAAACGCTCCGGGTCAAGGAGCAGTACGCCGGCAAGCGCGCACGCTGCGTGCACTGCGGCAAACCGGTGTGGATCCCGAAGCAGCAGGAGCAGGTGCACGAGCTCGTGATCGATCGATCCGCCCCGCGCCGGCGCTACGAGGCGGGCGCTGCCGAGGAGACCTTCCCGGTCACCTGCGAGGCGTGCGGCACGGTCGTCCAGGTGGCACGGCACGACGCGGGCACGCACATCCAGTGCACCAACGACGAGTGCCTGGGGATGATCCTGGCCGCGCCGCCCGGGGATCGCCCGAAGGACCGAGGCCCTGCCGGACCGGCGGGCGACGGCGGGGGGCTGACCGAGCGGCCCAGTGCGGCGCAAGAGGCGCGCGAGCGCATCGCCGGGTTGCTCCGCGCGGGCTACACGTTCCTTTACCTCGTCACCTGGGAAGAAGAGCGCTGGATGTCGATGCTGGCCGAGCAGGCTCTATCGATGGGCCTCGGCCTGGTGAGCTGGTCAGTTACCGAGGGGGCGCAGCCGCGTCTCGATGAGAAAACGCATGGCGCGCCGGACCCGGGGCAGTTCCTCGACCAGATCGGCTCGTACCCCGCCGAGCACGTCTTCCTGGTTCGCGATTTCCACCCCTACTTCCGCGACCCCACCGTGATCCGCCGCCTGCGCGACCTGGCGAGCGCGCTGCCCGCGCAGCAGAAGACGGTCGTGTTCATGGGGCCGGTGCTCGAGCTGCCGGTCGAACTCGAGCGGGACGTGGTCGTCATCGAACTGCCGCTCCCCGAGATGGGCGACTTGCGGGGCGTCCTACACGAGGTGCTCGCGAGGAACGGCCCCGACCGCATCCGGATGACCACCGAGGACGAAGACCGCGTGCTGCGCTCTTGCATGGGCCTGACCGTGCCCCAGACCCGCAAACTGCTCCAGCGCGCATTCCTCGATCAGCCGAGCCTCAACGACGACGTGATGTGGTCCATCGTGCAGGAGAAGCGGCAACTGCTCAAGGGCTCCGAGCTGCTCGAGTTCTGGGATGTGGGCGAGAAGCTCGAGGACATCGGCGGAGTGGTATGGCTCAAGGAGTGGCTGTCGCGCCGCACCGAGGCGTATTCGGAGCGCGCCCGCGCCTACAACCTGCCCCAGCCCAGGGGCGTGCTGCTCTTCGGTGTGCAGGGCTGCGGCAAGAGCCTGACCGCACGGGTCGCGGCCCGTGTGCTCAATTTCCAGCTCGTGCGCTTCGACGTCTCCGGCGTGATCAGCCCCGCGCGCGGCAGCTCCGAGCAACGCATGCGCGAGGTGCTCAAGGCGGTGGAGTCGGTGGCGCCCGTCGTGCTGTGGCTCGACGAGATCGAGAAGGGGTTCGGCGGTGTCACCGGCAGCGATGACAGTGCGATGACACGCGTATTCGGGACGTTCATCACCTGGCTGCAGGAGAATCGCAAACCCGTATTCGTCGTCGCTACCGCGAACCAGGTGCAGAACCTGCCGGCTGAACTGCTCCGCAAAGGCCGCTTCGACGAGCTCTGGTTCGTCGATCTGCCGACCACCGAGGAGCGGCGGGTGATCTTTGAAATCCACCTGCGCAAGCGAGGCTGGGATCCGGCGCGGTTCGAGCTAGACACGCTCGCCAAGAACACCGACAAGTTCAGCGGCGCCGAGATCGAGCAGGTGGTGCTGGGCGCCATGTACGAAGCGTTCAGCCAGCACCGCGTGCTGCGGCAATCCGATCTGCTCGACGTGCAATTCGCCACCGTGCCGCTGGCCGTGACCATGGAGGAGCAGATCGATGCCCTGCGGCACTGGGCGAGCGCGCGGGCGCGCCCCGCAACTCCCACCAGCGCGGTCATGGAGATGATCGCCGAAGAGGCACAGATGGCCCGGTCTTAGTGCCACGTGAGAAGGCAGAGAGCCGAGCGCGGAGAGCGGAGGGCCAGAATATAAGGTCGAGAGTCCAGGGTCGAGGGTCCAGGGCGAATCGAGAGCGCCAGGGTGGCGGGGCCTGAGCGACGCGCGGCTTCGAGGGAACGCCGAACCGGATGTTTTCAGCGCTTCTTGGAAGATCGAGAACCGTGCGGAGCGACCCGTGGGCTGGGGTTCGGGCCCCGCGCGGTCCAGCTCGACACGGCGCCGGATGCCTGGCGGGTGAGCGCGGTCCAGGTGCTTCTCGCCCGGTCCATCACGCCCCCGCCGGTCTCGGTGCCGCGTACGATGGTGATGCCGTCCGGGTCTTCCGTGGTGCTGGGGGCGTGCGCCGGCAGCGACAGCCACCGTGCGGTGCTGGCCACGTAAGCACCGGATGCACCGAGCCCTAGAATGGTTGCCCAGGCCAGCAATTTGACCATATCGCTGCCGTACTCCTGCCTTTGCCGATTCCCCCGACCGCGGCGTTTACAACAAGTCTAGTGCGCAAATCGGTTTGCGGCGGCCTTGGCTGGGCCGACCGCGGGCACTCAGCGCTTCCGGCCCAGCATGTTCACCCCGCTGCCGATGATCAGGTTGCGGTCGTAGGCCCAGCGATAGAGACGGCTGCGGCGCGCGGGTTCCAGTACCCGGAGATCGCGGAAACCGGCCGCGCGGAACCAGCCCTCAAGCTCCGCGATCGTGTGGTGCGATTGATATCGCGGGCTATACCAGTCGAAAGTGTCGCACACCCGGTTCTCCCATACCGGGTGACTGGAGAAGTTGACCAGCTTGTTGAGCGTCCGGTTCAGGAGCGGCAGCGCGCCGGCGGCCGCGCCGATCTCCGCCAGCGTCTCGAGCTCGCTCGGCCGCATGCGGCGCGTGATGCCCCGCAGCAGTTCGTTGACGCGCTCCTGGACCGGCGTGTTCTTGCGGTAGAGCCAGACGGCGAGCCGCCCGCCCGGCCGGACGACCGCCGCCACGCTCCGGAACGCTCGCTGCGGGTCGCTCGAGTGGTGCAGCACGCCGATGCTGAAGACGAGGTCGAACGACTCCGGGGCGAACGGCAGCTCCATCAGATCGGTCTGGACAAAATCCGCCTGATTGAGGCCGGCACACGAGCGCGCGGCGCGGTCGACCGCCCGGCTCATGTCGCACCCGACCACGCGGGCGCCGTGACGAGCGGCAACCAGACTGTAGCGCCCGCCCCCGCAACCGGCGTCCAGCACGTCGAGCCCGGCGAGCTCGTTCCGCCGGATCCCGGTCTTGGTCTCGAACGTCGCCTCGTCCTCGTCCGGCTGTTCGACCGCGTAGCGGGTCCACTG
>JBGPMX010000111.1:0-9875 GCA_041487215.1 Planctomycetia bacterium
CGAGGGTGACGACGGCGAAGGTGACCACGGCGGCGAGCGCGGGCTGGCGGCGGCACCAGCGGGCCAGCAAGCCGAGTGGGCCCGGGCGACGCACCTGCACCGGATCGTGATTCAGGTACCGGCGCAGGTCGGAGGCCAGAGCGGCCGCGTCGGCGTAGCGATCCTCGCGGCGCTTCGCGATCGCCTTGCGGATGATGGAGTCCAGGTCGCGCGGCACGTGCCGGTTACGCTCGCGGGGGGGGACCGGATCACCCGCGACGATCTGGGCCAGCACCGAAAAGGCGCTGGTGCCTGCGAAGAGGGGGCGGAGTGTGACGAGTTCGTAGAGGGTGGCGCCGAGGCTGTAAATGTCCGTGCGGTAGTCGATGGCAGCCGCGGCGGGAGACGCCTGCTCCGGACTCATGTACGACGGCGTGCCCGCGCGATCATCGATCGACGCGCCGGACGGGTCGTCGGGCCGCACGGCGAGCCCGAAGTCGGTAACCCAGACGGTCCCCTCGCCGTCCACGATCAGGTTGGACGGCTTGATATCGCGGTGCACGACGCCGTGCGCGTGCGCGTGCGCCAGCGCATCGGCGGCCTGGGCGACCAGCGCGGCGGCCGCGCGGAAGTACCGCTCCTGGTCGGGACGCGACGCGGCCAGCCAGTCCTCGGCGCTCCAGAGCGTCGCGCGATCGCGGCGGACCAGCCCGTCGTACACGCCGCCGAGCCAACGCCGGTCGCCGGCCGCGGCGGCCACGCGATCCGCGCCGTTCGAGCCCGACGCGTCACTCGAGGCCAGCCAGCTGGTGTGCCGGTTGCGCAGTTCGCGGAGGATGCGGCCGACGTCCTCGCCGCGGATGAACTGCATCGCATAGTAGCAGATGCCGTCCCGCTCGCCGACTTCGAAGATGGGCACGATATTCGTGTGGTGCAGCCCGGCGGCCGTCTTGGCCTCGCTGAGAAACCGCTCGCGTTCCCGCTCGTCGTGGAAGCTCTTGCCGGAGAGCACCTTGAGGGCCACCAGGCGCTCGAGGCCGGTGTGCAGCGACTCGTAGACTACCCCCATGCCGCCGCGCGCGATCTCGCGCAGGATCTCGTAGTCGCCGAACCGCTGGCCGCACTCCAGCAGGCTGATGGCCGGCGCCCGCCCCAGGCTCTCGTCAATGAAGTCGAGGCTGTCGAGGCACTCGGCCAACTCATCGGCCATGTCCGGGTGCCGCGCCAGAAACGCGTCGCGCGTGAGCGTCGCACCCGACTCGGTCGCCGCCAGGTACTGCTCCAGCGCGTCAGCCACGCGGTCGTCCCGCGATCGGTCGGAGTCCCCCGTTCTGGTTTCGCTCATAGTGCACCATCGCTCCGATTGCGAGCGAGGCTGAAGTGTTTTTCCGGCTCCACGCGATCGCTTGGTTCCTCGCTGGCGCTTCGGGCTCGTGTTTGGTTCCTCGCTGGCGCATCAAGCTACGATTCGCGGCAGGGAGGCGGGTCAGAAGAGGCGGCCGCTCCCACTTGAGGGCAGGACGCGGCGCAGACTGCGCAGGCCGCGTGCCCAGATGCCTCGCACCCCGTTGCGTCCGATGCCGAGCTGCGTGCCGATCGCCTCGAAACTCATGCCCTCCACATGGTGCAGCCGCAGGACCTCGGCCTCGCGCGGCTCGATCGCGGCCAGGGCCTGCGCGAGCTTCTGGGCCATTTCGCGTTTGGCTGCGGCCATGCTCGGGCTGGTCAGATCGCCGGGCAACTGCGCGGCCAGCGTCTGCCGGTCGTCGGCCTGGGGCTCGTCGAGCGACAGCCGACCGCGCGGCGCGCGTTTCTGCCGGCCGGTGCGGCGGGCGAGGTCGACCAGCTTGCGGCTCGCCAGGGCCCGCAGCCAGCCCACGAGCTCGCGCTCATCCGTGCCGTGGAAGTTCGTGAAACGCGCCAACGCCACAAGCAGCGTCTCGTGCAGCACGTCCGACGTGTCGAACTCGCGCCGCAACGCCGGTCCCATCGAGCCGGAGATGACCAGCCGGAGGTAGCGGTCGTAGCGCGCAATGAGCGCTTCGAACGCCTGCCGGTCTCCCGAACGCGCTCGGGCGATCAGCTCACCGGGCGGGGGGCCGTTCGCGGACAAAACTCTTCTCCCCGGCCTCCCAGCCGCTCAAGGAAACGAAGCGCCTTTTCGCATCATACCGCTCCGGAAATCCGCGCGCCGTGCCGCAACAGGGGGGCTTAGCGAGAATCGCTCGATTTCCCCGGCTCGGCCGGCTTGCTCGCGTCGCTCGCCCTGGCCGGCTCGCCGGGCTTGCCGGCTTCGTTCGCCTTCGCCGGCTCGGCCGGCTTGCCCGACGCCTTATCGTCCGGCTTGGCGGTGGGGGCGCCGCGTTTGCGAAGCTCGTTTACCGTCAGGAAGCCGTCGCCGTTCTTATCCAGCGCAAGGAATTCCGCGATCCGCGCGCGCGGCCATTCGTAAAGACCAATCTGTCCGTCGCCGTCCTTGTCGTACGCACGGTACTCGTCGGGCAGCTGTGGGATCGAGCGCGACGCATGGTTCGTGCCGGACGAGGTGCCGCGCAGGGGCCCGGAACTGCCGCCGCCACTGCCCGACGAACTGGGCGGGCCGCTCAGGATCGTCTCGAGCTCCGCCCGCGTGTACGTCTTCTTCGCGTCCAGCCCGTGCTGCTGGACCATGCGGTCGAACATCCCCTGCCTCCCCTCCGGCAGGGCGTCCCGGCTGATCTTGCCGTCCTTCTTGACGTCCAGCATGTCGAGCAGGCGAGCGGTGAGGGTCTGGGCATGGACCGGGCTCGGGTGCAAGGTGGCGAGCAGTGCGGCGACGGTCCAAATCGGCAGGAGTGTTCGCATAGGCGTTCCCTCGCGAAAACGGCCGCGGGCCGAGTGGTTCTCGCGGCCTTGGGGGCCGGCAGGCGTGGGGAACCTCGTCCCCGGCCGCATACCGGCCCGGTTTCGAGCATATCGCATCGCGCCGCGGTTCGCAGCGCAATTAGCGCAATTATTGAATCCGGCGGTGGGTTTTTATAAGCGCCTTGGGGGGAAAGGGCGCTTAAGATCTAGGGCGGCCCCCGTCTGGTCCTACCTTTGCTGGCCGCCAGCGCTTCCAAGGGGTTTCGTGATGGATGTTGGGCAAGTCCTGCTCCGCAGGGGGCTCATGACGGAGGAACAACTCGCCGATGCGCGGCGCCAGGCGTCGCGTAGCGGCGAGACCAAGCCGCTCCACCGCGTGATCTGTGACATGGGGGTGGTTGACGAGCTCACGGCGCTCGAGGCACTGGCCGAGGTGCTGGGCATGACGTTCGTCGACCTGACCGGCGTGCGCGTCGACCCCAGCGTGCTGAGCACGGTGCCCGCGAAGTTGATCTACCGCCAGGGGGTCTTTCCGCTCAGCCGATCCAACGGGACGATCCGCGTCGCCACCAGCGATCCGTTCGACATCTACGCGCTCGACGAGCTGCAGGCGCTGACCGGCCTGCACGTCGAGCCGGTTCTCGCCAGCGCCCGCGAGATCGATCGGCTCGTGAAGCTGCACTTCGGCGTGGGTGGCGAGACGGTGGACGAGCTGGTCGCGGAGCGCGAGGGGCTGGAGATCCTCGACGAGCCGGAGTCGGTCGAGGGGGAGCTGGCCGCCGAGGCGCAGGAGGCGTCGGTCGTCCGGCTGGTCAACGAGATCCTGCTCGAGGCGATCGAGCAGCGCGCCAGCGACGTGCACGTGGAATCGCAAGAGGGCTCGCTGCGCGTGCGCTACCGCGTGGACGGCATGCTGCAGCTCCAGCCCATGCCGCCCGAGATCGAGCGCTTCCGCAACGCGATCATCAGCCGCATCAAGATCATGGCCCGGATGAACATCGCCGAGAAGCGGCTGCCGCAGGACGGCCGTATCAAGCTCCGCCTGCACGGGCGCGAAATCGACGTGCGCGTCTCGGTCATCCCCATGCTGCATGGCGAGGGGATCGTGATGCGGTTGCTGGACCGGGGAGGCGCGCAGTTCAACCTGCAGCACCTCGGCATGGCCGACGACACCTACGCGAGGTTCCGCAAGCTGATCGCGCGGCCGCACGGCATCCTGCTCGTCACCGGACCGACCGGCAGCGGCAAGACCACCACGCTTTACAGCGCGCTGCGCGACATCCAGGACGAGACCATCAAGATCATCACGGTGGAGGACCCGGTCGAGTACCACCTGGCGGGAATCAACCAGATCCAGGTGCACAGCCGCATCGGGCTGACCTTCGCCGCCGGGCTGCGCAGCATCCTGCGCCACGACCCGGACGTGATCCTGGTCGGCGAGGTCCGCGACCGCGAGACGGCGGAGACGGCCATCCAGTCGTCGCTCACCGGGCACCTGGTCTTCAGCACTCTGCACACCAACGATGCGGCCAGCGCCTTTGTGCGTTTGATCGACATGGGGATCGAGCCATACCTGGTGGCCAGCACGGTCGAGGCGGTCATGGCGCAGCGGCTGGTGCGGACCATCTGCGCGGACTGCAAGGAGCCGTACACCCCGCACGCCGACGACCTGCCCCCCGATTTTCCGCTGCCAGCCACAGACGTGACGCTCTACCGCGGGAAGGGCTGCCGGGCCTGCCGCCAGGTGGGCTACCGCGGCCGCCTGGGGATCTTCGAGCTCCTGGTCGCCGACGAGCAAATCCGCCACATGACCGTGGAGCGCACCAGCGCCACCGTTATCCTCAAGCGGGCGCTCGAGCAAGGCATGATCACGCTGCGCCAGGACGGGTGGCGCAAGGTGCTCGCCGGGGTGACGACCGTATCCGAGGTGCTGCGCGTCACCAAGGGAGACCTGGGCTGACGAGCGACGTCCAGATCCGAAACAAACGGCAAACTCTCTCGATAAGGAAGGGCACGACGATGCGACATAAGTATTTCGCGACGGCAGTTCTGGTGCTGGGATGCACCGCTGCACTGGCAATGGCGCAGGACCAGAAACGGTCCGAGCAGCGCCGCCCGCCCGGCGGCGGCTTCGGCGGCGGCGCGAGCGCGGCCGGCTTGCTCGCCATGCCGGAGGTGCTGAAGGAGCTGGCCATTACCGACGAGCAGAAGGGGCTGATCCAGGACATGTTGACCGACCTGCGCGAGCAGCAGGGGGGCGGCAACCGCGGCGATTTCCAGAACCTCAGCCAGGAGGAGCGGCAGAAGCGGTTCGAGGAAGCGCGGAAACGGCGCGAGGGGCAGGACAAGAAGAGCGACGAGATGACCAAGATGATCCTCGAGCCGAAGCAGTACGAGCGGCTCGAGCAGCTCCGCGTACAACGCGGCGGCGCATGGGGGCTCGCACGCCCCGAGGTGGCGGACCGGGTCGGGCTCAGCGAGGAGCAGCGTGAGAAGATCCGCTCCATCACGCAGGCCGCCTTCGGCGATCGCGGTAGCTTCGCCAATTTCCGCAACATGTCCGAGTCCGAACGGGCGGAGGCGCGCACCAAGATGCGCGAACGCGGCGAGAAGCTCGCGGCCGACATCCAGGCGCTGCTCACGCCCGAGCAGCGCACCACCTGGGAGAAGATGCAGGGCAAGAAGTTCGATTTCCCGCAACGCGAGTTCGGCGGCCGGCCCGGCGGCAACGCCGGCCGGCGGCAGAACCGCACCTAAGGCGGTCCGCAGAAAGAGGTACGTCAGGCTTTCCCGCCTGACTCTGTTCGGCAGCGGCCTTGTCAGGCTGGAAAGCCTGACGTACGCCCGATCGGCAGCCTACGTTCTTCTGCGGACCTACTTCATACGGGAGCAGCAGCCGTCCAG
Organism: Planctomycetia bacterium; assembly: GCA_041487215.1. Lineage (GTDB taxonomy): Bacteria > Planctomycetota > Planctomycetia > JALXBF01 > JBGPMX01 > JBGPMX01. Next base: position 5,728 of record JBGPMX010000111.1, read on the forward strand.
CGAAGTGTGACCGAGTTCTAAGCTCGGGGTGCCACCCGAGTGCGACAGGCTGAACATGGCATCCTTCGAATACGTGGCCCGCCGCTCCGCGGGCGACCTGGTCTCCGGCGTCGTCGAGGCGGCGAGCCCCCGCGAGGTGCTCGAAAAGCTCGCCGATGAGGCGCTGTTCCCGGTGCGTATCGGCGAGGCGTCCCAGACGCCCGCGGCGGCGATGCTCAGCCGGTACCGCGTCCGTGCGCGGCACGTCTCCGCCATGTACAGCCAGCTCTCGGACCTGCTGCACGCCGGCGTGCCGTTGCTGCGCTCGCTCGAGATCCTGGCACGCCAGAGCTCCAACCCGACCCTGGCCGCGGTGCTCGACCAGCTCCGGGCCGACGTGGCCGACGGAACCAGCCTGGCCGACGCGATGGGCCGCCATCCGCGCGTCTTCGGCGAACTCGCGACAAGCATGGTCCGCGCCGGCCAGGAGGGCGGATTCCTCGAGGACGTGCTGCGGCGCATTGCCGAGTTCACCGAGCACCAGGAGGACCTCAAGGCGCGGATCGCCGGCGCCATGGCCTACCCGCTCTTCCTGCTGGGCGTCACCCTGGTCGTGCTCGCCATCATGCTCACCAAGTTCGTGCCCCGGTTCGAGCCAATCTTCGAACGAATGCGGCAGGCGCAGAAGCTGCCCGCCCTCACCGAGTGGCTACTCTCGGTGAGCGCTTTCATCCAGGCCAACTACGTGCTCGTGATCGGCGCCCTGATCGGTTTGCCGGCGCTGGCCTGGGCGTTCGCACGCAGCGACCGGGGCCGGCTCCAGATCGACCGTTTCAAGCTCTGGGCGCCGGGCCTGCAGCACATCTGGCGCGGAATGGCCATCGCGCGGTTCACCCGCATCCTCGGCACGCTGCTCGCCAACGGCATCCCGATCCTGAACGCCTTGCGCATCGCCAAGGACTCGGCCGGCAACCGCATCCTGGCCGCCGTGATTAACAAGGCGGCCGACAGCGTGTCCGCCGGCGAACCGCTCGCCGGGCCGCTGCGCGCCTCCGGGCAGTTCCCTGCCGACACCGTGGAAATGATTGCCGTCGGCGAGGAATCGAATAACCTGGAAAAGGTGCTCATCAACGTGGCGGACACGGCCGAACGCCGCCTCACCCGCCGGGTCGATCTCATGGTACGCCTGCTGGAGCCGATCCTGCTCCTGGTCATGGCCGGGGTCACCCTGATCGTCGTCGCGGCGCTCTTGCTGCCCGTCTTCAAGATGAGCAGTGTCATGTAAGCGTTACTTGTAAGCGTTACTTGCGTCAAGTGCGTGAAGGCTGGTTGGCGGTGTCGCAGAATGCGTCGGAGAGCCTGCCAAGTAAGGAGCCCCATCCATGAAGCGTGCGATCACTCACCGGGCCGCGTTTACCCTCCTGGAAGTCCTGCTGGTGCTCGTCATCATCGGGCTGCTGGCCGGCCTCGTCGCCCCGCAGCTCTTCGGGATGCGCGAAAAGGCCAACGTGGACGCCGCGCGCGGACAGGTCAGCCTGCTGCACAGCGCGTGCGACAATTTCCGACTCAGCATCAACGACTACCCCGCCAACCTGAACCAGCTGGTGCAGGGGGCCGACCTGGGCTCGAAGTGGTCCGGCCCGTACCTCGATCGGGTGCCGAAAGACCCGTGGGGGCACGAATACGTGTACGAATACCAACCGGGCGGCGCGCGGCCGCGGATCTATTCGGTGGGACGCGACGGCCAGCCGGGCACTGGCGACGACGTCTACGAGGAAGAGGCGCAGCAATAGGCGCGTGGCACAGGGCCCGGTCGAGACCACGCGGCCCGTGCGCGGCGGGCGAGGAGATGGTTCGGTGCGACGCGGCTTCACCCTGCTCGAGCTGATCCTGGTTCTCGCGCTGATCCTGGTCATCGCTGCGATCGTCTGGCCGTCGATCGGCTCGGCATTCTCCGGGTATTACATCGAGCGCGCGGCCGAGGACCTCCAGACCCGGCTCATGCGCACCCGGCTCGACGCCATCGACCAGGCGGTGCCGTATGCGTTCAGCTTTCGCCCGGAGTCCGATCAGTTTTTCACCTGGACCTGCGAACCGCTGGTGATGGACCCCACGCTCACGGCGAGCACGGCGGTGTCCCCCACGGCGCGCGAGTCGGGCGACGCTTATGATCGCCGTTATTTCCAGCTCAACCAGCGCGACTCGGACGCCGGGTTTCGCTTCTTGAGCGCCGCTGCCGCGGACGCCATCCCGTCCATGGGAGTGAATCCCGACGCCGACCCGACGTCCGGTGGCATCTCGGCGCAGAGCGTGGCGGCCAGCACAGCGCTGGCGCAAACGAAGCTCGGACTGGTGAACGGATCGCCGCGCAGCATCGCCGCGCTCACCGTCCCCGGCATGCAGCTCGGCGACGCCGCGGATCCGATCATCTTCGAGCCCGACGGCTCGGCAGATAAGGACGCCGTGATCCGCATCGCCGATCGATCGGGCCGCTACGTCGAGATCCGCGTGCAAGGGGTGACCGGGGCCATCCGGACCTCGCCGGCACGTATGGTCGCCGAGCTGTCGTCGGGCATCCAGGGCAGCGCCCCGGAGACACCCCGGACCGGGCTGGCAGCGCCCGGGCGGAGCCGAGAGATCCGAACCCTTCCATGACGGCCTCAGCATGCGGCGCAGCGGCATCACACTCCTGGAAGTCATCCTCGCCCTGGCGATCTTCGTCGGCTCGCTGGCAGTGATTTCGAAGCTTGTCGAGATCGCCACGCGCGGCGCGCGCTATGCGCAGCTCCAGACCCGCGCCGTGCTGCTGGCCGAATCGAAAATGGGCGAGCTCGTCGCCGGAATCGAACCGCTCGGCTCGGGCTCGGGCGGCAGCTTCACGAACGACCCAGCATGGCGCTGGGAGCTGGCGATCAGCGATGGCCCGGTGGACGGCCTGAAATGGGTGCACCTCACCGTCGCGCCGTCCGCGGCCGGCGAGCTGGCAAACGAGCGGATGGAGTACACGCTGAGTCGCTGGATGCTGGACCCGTCCGCTCCGCTCGCCTCGGCAACGGGGGCGGCCCCATGAACGGTTCCCGGCTCGATCGCCAAGCGGTCACCGTCCGCTGTGGATCTCCGAACGCATCCACATGCGACGTCAGAGTTCCGGAGCGGATACCCCCCCTTGTCACCCTTGCCAAGGGGGGGACAAGGGGGGGTATCCGCCGCACGCCGCGATGCGGGGTTCATGCGCGCGGCACCGCCGGCTTCACGCTACTTGAGGTCCTCCTGGCTCTCTCGCTGTCGCTCGTGCTCATTGCCGCGTTGTACGCGGCGGTGCAGCTGCACGTGCGCATGGCGCAGAAGGGGCCGGAAGCGGTGCGCCGCGTGCAGGCGGCGCGCGCCGTGCTGGCACGCATCGCGCGCGACATCCGTGCCACCGTGCCGAAAGCCGCCGCGCCCGCGGCCAGCGATGCCGCCGGCTCCGCGGGCGAGTCGAGTGGCTCCAGCTCCGGCTCTGCCGCGGCCGCATCCGACGCCAACGCCTCGGGCGGCAGCGCCACGATCTCCGGGCTCTGGGGCGGAACCGACTGGATCGAGCTCATCATCACCGAGCAGCGCCCCAACCTTGATGCGATCGATCTCGCCGCCTCGAGCGGGCAGGTCCACCAGGCGGCCAACGTGCACCGCGTCACCTACGCGCTCGCCCCCGTGTCCGGGCCGGTGGCCGCTGCCACGGCGCACCGCGTCGGCGTGGCGCGATCCGAGCTGAGTGCGGTCACCAGCGAGCAGGCCGACGCGTTCAGCGACGAGACCCGTTTTCGCGCCGCCAGCGATTTTCTCTGCGACGACGCCGGGCATCTCGAATTCCAGTACTGGGACGAGACGCTGGGCAGCTGGACATCGAGCTGGGGAACCGCTGGGCCGGCCGCTCCACCCCGCGCGGTCAAGGTGTCTCTCAGCCTCCTGTCGTTCGACGAGTACCTGCGCTACCAGGCGGGCGGTGACACCGCCTCGGCCTGGACGCCGAACTACGAACTGGTCGTGCCCGTTCCGGTCTGGCAGCCCGACTCCGCCACGAGCACCGCCACGGGGGCAACGCCATGACGCGGCACCGCCGAACTCGATCGCGCGCAGGCATCGTCCTGGTCATGGTCCTGGTGGTCGTGGCCATGCTGGCGCTCGGC
>JBGPMX010000112.1:0-9824 GCA_041487215.1 Planctomycetia bacterium
CTGCGCTCGTTCCTCGCTCCGCTCAGGATGACAGTTTGCGCTCGTTCCTCGCTCCGCTCAGGATGACAGTTTGCGCTCGTTCCTCGCTCCGCTCAGGATGACAACCTGCCAGGTGTCATTCCAAGAGTGACGGAGTATGAGCTTATCTTAGCGAGGGCACCGGAGGAACAACAGCAGGCGTCTGGGGGGAGTAGCGCCGGTCTCAAGCATCCGGTCTAAAACCGGATGTTCCTATCTCCTCTCGCCCTACGCTTGTTCCCGGGCGACTGGTGCCCTCATGGGAAAGGCTCCTTGAGCGCGCACCTTGCTCCCCTCGCCCCACGCGAGCCCTCCCATGGATCACCGGGGCGAGCGTGGGGAGAGGGGACGGGGGTGAGGGGCGCCGAACCCGTGGGCGATGGTCGTCGCCGACCGGGGAAACCTTCGGTCAAGGGCACGGAGGGGTCGAGACACCCGCGCCGAACAAGTCCGGTCGGAGGGGTCGGGAGACCAGTGCCGAACAAGGGATCGAGCAGCGGGCGCCGGACAAGAGCTATTGCGTCGCAGCTTGAGTCACACGCGATCCGTCCTCGAGACGCAGCCAGGTCGTGAAGTCGCGCACGCCTTCGCGGAGCCCAATGACGCGTGCGCCGCGCAGGAAGCCGTTCTGGCCGTACCCTGCATGCCCGGTGGCACGCCCGTAGCACAGGCGCACGCCGCCCAGCTTCGCCTCGTAGTCGTTCAGGTGATCGTGCCCGACGAAGCTGCCGAGCACATCACCCGAGCGCTCGAGCGCGGCAAAGAGGCCGCTGTTGCGCTGCGGGCAGCACACCGCCTCGCGCTTCTCGCCACGGCACGGACCGCGTTCCCACGCGTGGTTGTACTCGGGCAGCGGGATGTGAAAGAAGGCGAGCGCCGGCAAGGCTGGGCGGGCATGGGGACCCCGAAGCGCCCGGTGCGACTCGGAAAGCCGAGCCGACTCGGACACAAACCAGGCGATCTGATCGTCGGCGATCCAGGCATAGCCGCCCGGCTCTTCCGTGCAATAGCCGCCGGAATCGAGGCAGTAGAGTGCCGCGGCCAGCTGCTCGGAGCCGGCCGCTCGGACGGTCAGGACGTAGTTGCCCACCCCGGTGAGCCGTTCGGGGCCGGGTCGGGAGACGCAGTGCGGCAGCTCCTGCGCGACGGTCATGAGGTCGCCGCGTGACAGGCTCCCCTCGTCGTCGTGGTTCCCGAATACGGCCCCCCACGGGATGCCCCGGCTCGTGATCGGCGCGACGGCCTGGCGCCACGCGTCGGCCGGGTCCCGGCATTCGCCGCCCGAGATGACGTCACCGGTCAGCAGAACCAGGTCGGGCCGCTCGGCGTCGAGCACGCATTCCACGACGCGGCGCGTGGCCTGATCCGTGCGGTCGCCGTTGCGCCAGTGCAGATCGGTGAGCTGCACGATGGTGAACGATCCGTCGCGGCGAAATCGCAGCACGTGGTCCATAAACAGGCACGGGTCGGCCGCGCGGCGGCGGCCGACCCGTGGAGCGGTCGCAGTGTGAAGCGGGGTCGGTTACCCCTTGGCGTTGAGCGGCACGGAGGCGTCGTCGGCCACGTTGATCCAGATGTGGACGTGCGGCTCACCGCGGAAGTACCACACCAGGGACGGGCCTTCGAGCCGCCAGTTGTCCCACTCGCCGTCGTCGCCGATGTCGCCGTCCTTGAAGAACGCCAGGCTGCACTTGTCCAGCCCCCCCTGTCGCTCGATGCAGGCCATGACCTCCTTCTGATCCTGCTCGCGGTACGGCTCGATCAGACTCTTGAGCACTCCCTGCATCAGCTCTTTCTGGTCGCTCGAGAGCTCCTGAATTGGGATTCCCGAAAACTTGCCGTCTGCGCCCCGGAAGCCGACCGACGCCTCGGCGGGCCGCCGCGGCACCAGCGCCTGGGCCTGCTGCTTGCCGTCGAGCATCTGGTAGACCTGGTTGGCCTGGAGCGCCTGGTGCCAGAAGATGTTGCCCGGGTGGTGCACCTTCTCGTTGAACCCGCTGGCCGCGTGGCCGTGGAAGATCGGTCCGCCGAGCGCGACGTGGGCCTCGCTGTTCCCGTCGGCGCGGACAGTCATGTGGCGGCCGGTCATGACGAACTCGAACTTCCCGTCGCCGGGCTTGCCGAAGATGGCGATGTTCTGCGCCGCGCCCCACGGCTGGCCGCCGGTGTCGTCGCTCAGCTGCTGCACCAGCCGATCGTACCAATCGGGGTTGAACAGCGACTTGAAGACGTCATGGATCAGCATTTTCTGGTTCTTGCTGAAGAAGGTCCCCTCGATCGTCGGCTTGGTGATGTGCCAGTTGTTCGACACGAAGGTGCGGAGCAGGCCGCGTTCTGGATCCGTGTAATCCCAGTCGAAGCAGACCGCCGTCTTCTGGGCATCGCTTAGCGACGCATAGAGCGCCGTGACAGCGGTCTCGGCGGTACCGCTCGAGCTGATCGCGGCGGAAGCCGCGCGCGGCACCGCCCAGACGGGGATGCTGGTGGTTGCCGCGGCGGCGGCGGCCAGGCCGACGCCCTTGAGGAAATCGCGGCGCGGCACGGTCGCGAGCACCGATTCGCCGCAGTCGGGGCAGACGATCGCTCTCGGCTTCTTCACGGGCTCGTTCGCTCGGCTCATGGGAGTCCTTCCTGTGTGAGGTGGGAGTAGTTTTGCGGTAGCTTCGCGAGCCGCGAACGGCGGGAGCCGCTACCGGTTGTAAGCCTGATGACAAGCGCAGCGCGTGTACACATTCTTGAGTGCCGAGCGGCCGGACTGCAAGTCATTCTCGTCGGCGTGGCGCGCGGCCTCGAACGCCGCGGCCCGCGTCTCGATGGCCTTTTGGTTGGACGGGTGCCACGGACAACGAGTGTAACGAGTCGGCCGTGATCGCTTGCGGCCTCTTGTTTTTCGTTCTAACGAGATCCTTCGCTGCGCTCGTTCCTCGCTCCGCTCAGGATGACAACCTGCCAGCTGTCATTCGAAGAGGGACGGAGCACTAACCTACGACCGGTCACCCGAAGCACCAGGCCTTACGTTAGCAGGCGGCGTGCGGCACGGCCAGCCCGCGTTGCCGCCTCACAGCAGGCTGATCTTGGTGACGGCAATGCGGCCGCCGAAGCAGATGTCAACGTCGCTGCCGTGCTCGCGGCGGCGTCGGTGATAATCCCCGTCGTAGTACAGGCCGTCGTCGCCCTCGCGAAAACTGAGCGGCAGCGGGCTGGTATCGAGCGGGCAGATGACCACCTCGGGGGTCGGCGCGTCCGGATCGAGGTGCGGCAGGTTGATGTTCCAGAATGTCCCCGACGCACAGGGTTCGGCCATCAGATCGCGCAGGATCGGAGGCACCCAGGCGGCCGCGCGGTCCCAATCCAGCGCCATGCCGCGACGCCGGTAGTGCGATATGGCAATACCCGGCCAGCCGTGCAGTACCGCCTCGCGCACGGCCGCGACCGTACCCGAGTGGTGCACGTCCGCACCCAGGTTCCCCCCCGCGTTGATGCCCGAGAGCACCCAGTCGGCTCGCGGGGCAAGCCGCCAGAGGGCGATGCGGACACAGTCGGCTGGCGTTCCGTGCACCGCGTAGCGGTGATCCCCATGGCGATCCACGGCGATCGGGCCGTCCGTCGTGACGCGGTGGCTGCACCCGGAGAACGGACCGACCGGCGCGACCACGGTGCAAGTGCCCAGCGACGACGCGGCATCGGCCAGTGCGGCGAGCCCGGGCGCGTCGAGCCCGTCATCGTTGGTCAGGACAAGTTGAATGTCGTTTTCTCCCCGGCACCCGAAGCAAGGCCGATTATAGAGGAAACAAACGACCAGGACGGAGGGGCGAGCCCGCAGGGGGCGCGCGATTCCGCCGCGGAATAATAACGGCCGCCGAGCGGCAAGCCGGACTTCATGGGAGGGAACGCCTGCCAACGGAGTGGAGCGCCGCGTAGTGGCTCCGTTTGGCTGGATACCCCCCTGTCCCCCCCCTTGCTAAGAGGGGGACAAGTGGGGGTCGTTCTTCAAACTGAGCCACTACCGAGCGCCGGAGCGGTTACTTGGCGGCGGCCGTGATGCTCTTGCGGCCGTGGTCCTTGCCGGCGTTCCGGGACGCGTCCGGAGCCGGTCGCGAGCCGTGCGGTGCCACCGCGGGAGGCTCGACGGGGAGGGGCAGGACCTGCGCGCACGCCGCGCGGACGACGGAGGTGATGTGTTGCACCGCCAGCGTCGCGCCGACCAGCAGCATCGAGAGCAGCAGGCAGCACTCGAGGGCTGTGGCGGGGAAACGCCAGTCGCGTTCCGGCGGGCGACGACGCGGTGGGAGCTCTCCCGCGACGACCGCCTCCGGAGCGGGCTCAGGCCGTCTGCGCGGGATGAGTTGGTCCATGGGAACCGCCCTCGGCGTCTTCACGCAGTCTGATCGTGGAATCCTGCGCGGCACTGTCGACCGGGACGGCATCGAGCAGCGTCAGAGCGCCGCGCCGTTGCAGCGCTTCCAGCATGGCGTTGAAATCGTGCAGCATGTCGTCGAGCTCGTCGCCGTTGCGCAGGCGTACCCGGCGCACCGGCTGAGCCGCGGTGATCTGGCGCATCGCCGACCGAAACCGGTTCATCGGACCGACCACGCGGTGGCTCAGCCGCAGCGCGTCCAACGCAAAAAACGGCACCACCAGGGCGAAGCAGAACAACATCGGGTAGAAGTCCCGGAAGAACCGCACGTACTGCTCCCACGGGTTGCCGCGCCCCTCGGCGATCAGCCGCCAGAAAAACAGGAAGTTCCAGAGCGACAGCTGGTAGATCAGCCAGTACAGGAACACCCGCTTCACGAGCTTGTACTGGAACGGATTCACCAGGAGACGAAAGCGTCGGTCCCTCATCGCAGTTTCTCCACGGCGTACAGTCGTGCCTTGTTCCGATCACCCTCAAAGGCAGGCAGGAATCGCTCGCCCAGCGAACGATCGCAAGTCGGTAGATCTCCGGGGGGGGCGTGCCTGGCCCATCCTGGCTCTACGGCGACGAACTTCAAAGGAACCTAGGACACGTTCGAGCACCACGCAACCGTTCGCTGCCACCGGTCGAACGCGCAGCCGGCAAGTAGCCGGCATGCGCCGCAAGCTCCGCCCCCCCGCCCGGCCGCGCGGCGCGGGGCTGGCGCGAGGTTGCCGAATTTGGCAACGAGAGGGATCGTGCGGGGCGAGGCAGCAAGACTAGGCCGTGGTTTTCCGATCATCACAACGTAGCCCGATGCGCCAACCAGGGGGGCCGTCACCCTGCCCTCTCCCACGGATCGGTGAACGGGAGAGGGGGCCGCATTCAGGAAGCGGAAGCGTGAACGGGAGGGCCCTAGTACACCGTCAACCTTCCGTTGACGGATGCCAGGAACAGCAAGTGCAACGAGTCGGCCGTGCCTCCGGGCGGCGTATTCCTTTGCATCCTACCGAGATCCTTCGCTGCGCTCGTTCCTCGCTCCGCTCAGGATGACAACCTGCCAGGTGTCATTCCAAGAGTGGCGGAGTACGAGTGGTCCGCCTCGCTGGCGCGTCGGGCTAGTGTGCGTCGGTCAAAATGCCGTGCGAAAGCCGGTTCAGCGTTCGAAATCGTTGCGGTAGAGCAGGTAGATGACGTAGAAGCCGGTGCAGGCCCAGAGCATGCCAAGCACCAAACCGAACTGATCGCGCCACGAGAGGCGGCGGAAACGCCCGCGGCCGCGGCGGATCCAGCCGCCGGCGAGCAGAGCGGCGGTGACATAGATCGCCATGAGCGGCGTGCCGTAAAAGTAGCAGACGCCCGACATGGTGTGCCCCATGGTGTCGCCGCGGGCGCGCGCATAGATGACCGGGGGCCAGAGGAGCCAGGACGCTATCCCCTGCGAGAACCACACGACCTTGCCGGCACCCCAGCGGCGGCGGCGGCGGCGTAGCTCGGCGAGCAGGATTGGCGGCCCGACGGCGGAGAGCCCGCCCAACAGCACGACCAGCACGAACACCCAGCTCTCCGGCTCATTGTTCCCCGACGGCGCCCGCGCTTCGGGGGCCACGAGCCACGCCGCCAGCGCGAAACCGGCCACCAGGATCATCAGCTCGAGCAGCGTGAGCCGCTGCCGCCTCCGCGGGCGGTTCGCCGCCGGGATTTCCATCATGGTCCTTGCTCGCGCGTCGGGCTATTTTGCGATTACCGGACACGGCTCAGGGTTGCTCGTCACGCCGGAAGACTCGCTTGCCGTTCAGGTAGGTTTCCACGACCTGAATGTCGCGGATCTCGTCCACCGGGCAGGTGAGGATGTCTCGGTCGAGCACCGCGAAATCGGCGAGCTTGCCGGGCTCGAGCGATCCGATCCACTCGTCCATGAACATGAGCCGCGCGTTGTTGATCGTGTAGAGCCGCAGCGCCTGCTCGCGTGTGAGCGACTCCTCGGGATGCAGCACGCCGTCGTACCAGCGGGCCTGGCGGCGGATGGTGACCCACATGCCGAGGAACGGGTTGTAGGGGTTCACCGAGCGGAGCGAGCCGATCTTCTGCATGTGGTCCGAGCCGCCGCACGCGATGCCGCCGGCCTGGAAGATGCTCCGGAGCGGTTGGAAGTAGCGCAGACGGTCGTAACCGAACTGCTCGACGAGCGTGCGGGTGTCGAGGTACAGCCAGGCGGGCTGCACGTCGATCAGCACGCCGAGCCGCGCGGCTTGTTCCACCAGGTCCGCCCCCATGAAGTTCGAGTGCGTGACGCAGGGGCGCGTGCCGCGGATCGGCAGCGACCGGTCGATCTCCTCGTACACGCCGAGCAGGGTGTCGACCGCGCCGTCCCCGACCGAGTGCGCGGTGAACTGCAGCCCGCTTGCGACCGTGGCGCGGACGATGGGCAGGAGGCGGTCGTGCGGGATGAAGAGCACGCCGCGGTAATCCGGGTCCGTGATCGCGTAGATTCGGCTCACCCCCCAGGGCTGGCGCATGTACGCGCTGCCGGTTAGCATGCCGCCGTCCAGGTACGTCTTGATGCCGATGATGCGCAGCATGGCGTCGGGGTCCCGCATGGTCTCGGTGTGCAGCGGGTCGGCGGCGACGCGGCGGATCTTCTGCTCGATCTGGTCGATCGGCCCCAGCGTGTCGATGTGGTGCGATGCGGCGACGCGGATCGGCAGGCGATGCTCGGCGGCGAGCGAGCGGTAGCGCGCGACCTCGCCGGGGTCGGCGTCCCGGTCCACGATGGCGGTGATGCCGTTCGCCCGGTAATCACCGAACAGCTCGAGCAGCCGCCGCGCGCGGTCCTCCTCGCTGGGGGGGTGCGGCGCGGAACCGACCTTCACGAACCGCGTGCAGCTACGCAGGATCCCGGTCGGCTCGCCCGTCTCCGTATCCCGCTCGATGAACCCCGGCCCCCCGTCCGTGACGCGGAAGTTCTTGTCCATGCCGCTGCGCTCGAGCGCCAGGCTGTTCAGCGACGCGTCCGGACCGGTCGAGAAGATGACCGGATGTTTCGGGGCAATGGCGTCCAGTTCCTGCCGGGTCGGGTAGCGCTGGTCGCGCAGGCGGGTGATGAACACCTGCCGCAGCTGGATCCACTCCGCCTCCGGCACGACGGCGGTCCGCGCGGCGATGTAGGCGAGGACGTCCGCGATCGATTCCATCTCCGGGATCGCGTGATCGAACTCGGTCATCGATGCCTCGCTGGGGTGCGTGTGCGAGTCGATAAGACCGGGGATGACCGCCCTGCCCTCGAGATCGATCAGCTCGGCATCCGCCCCGCGCGCCCCGAGCACCTCTTCGTTCGTGCCCAGCCGCACGATGCGGTTGCCGCGGACGGCGACCGCCTGGTGCACCGAGAACCGCGCGTCCACCGTGATGATCTTGCCGTTGTGCAGAACGAGCTCCGCGTCGCCGGCCGCCAACGACCGGACCGCGCAGCAGGCAACGAGGCCGGCGGCGATCGAAAAGGTGCGGATCGACACGGTAGACCCTCCGACGGCTTCGAGCTACTGGTGCTCCGTCACTCTTCGAACGATACGTGGCCCATGGTCATCCTACGTATCCCAGCCGTAAGACGAGACGATGTTCGCACAGCTGCCGATGGCACGCAACCAACGGCTGGCGCGGGGAGTTTGCAAAGCCGGGACCGATGGTGTAACGTCGCTCCACGCGGTCGTCCGGAGGACCTCGGGTGGCACCGCCTGTTGCTGCATGACTCTGCGTCCGAAGGGTGCCACGGACAGCGAGTGTAGCGAGTCGGCCGTGAGCGCTTGCGGCCTACTGCCTTGGATCCTGCAAAGATTCTGCGCTGCGCTCGTACCTCGCTCCGCTCAGGATGACAACCTGCCCCCTCATTCCAAGAGGGACGGAGTACTGAGAGCGAGACATGTGGTTTCATCGCCTCGGAGTGGCAAGGCACAAAGTCGCCTGCCACTTTGCGGCGGGTGGCCCCGCGGCGCGCGAGCCCATGAACCGAGACGCCTCGAACGATTCCGAGCGGCTGGACGATCGGTGCATGGCCATCGTGTGGCGCTCGCCGGCAAGCCTGGCGGAGCGGACGCGGCGGCGTGTCACGCTTCATCTCGTCCCCTACCTCTTCTTCCTTTACATCCTGGCCTACCTGGATCGCGTGAACGTGGCCGTCGCGGAGCTGAAGATGGTTGCGCCCCCGTCGCAGGGGGGGATGGGGTTCTCGCGGAGCGTGATCGGCTTCGGCATGGGGATCTTCTTTTGGGGCTACTGGATCCTGGAGATCCCCAGCACGGTGAGCGTGGTGCGTTGGGGAGCGCGCTGGGTCTTCGTGCGGATCCTGATTCTCTGGGGCATCTGCGCGGCGCTGGTCGGGACGATCGGCACCCCGTTCGCTTCGCACATGTTCGGCTGGCTGGCGCACGTCCCGGAGCACTCGCCGGCGATCGATTCGGTGGATCGCGTGCTGGATGCCGTCTTCGGCGGCGGCATGCGGCTAGTCGGCCGCGCGGGCACGATCCACCCGCTGGGCGGCAGCGCGCGCTTTCTGGCCAGCCTGCACGACAACCCCGCGTACCAGTTCTACTTTTTACGTTTCATGCTGGGCTTCTTCGAGGGGGGCTTCTTCCCGTCGGTCATCGTCTACCTGTCGCATTGGTTCCGCGCCGAGGATCGGGCGAAGGCGATCGCCAGCTTCATGGCGGCGATTCCACTTTCGAGCATGCTGGGCATGCCGCTCTCCGGCCTGCTGCTCGGCGTGAACTGGTTCGGGCTGGCCGGCTGGCGTTGGATCTTCATTGTCGAGGGGATTGCGCCGGTGCTGGCCGGTTTCGCCACGCTGTTCTTCCTGCCCAGCCGGCCGCAGCACGCGGCATGGCTGCCGCCCGACGAGCGCGGCTGGCTGGTCGGCGAGCTGGAACGCGAGCACGCGGCCAAGGGGGGCGGCTCACACTGGGCGTGGCTGCACCATCTGGGGATCGTGCTCTTGCTAACGCTCGTGTACTTCTGTCTCAACGTCACCAGCTACGGCCTGTCGATGTTCATGCCGGCGATCATCAAGTCCCAGTCCGGCACGTCGAACCGGGCGGCGAGCGCCCTGGCGGCGCTCCCGTACGTGATGGCGCTGATCGCGATGCTCTTCTGCTGTGCCACGACGTTCCCCACGACCATCGGGCCCACCGATCCGCCGAGGTTACCCACCATGTTGATGAAGCCGATGGCGGACGCCGCCGCGGTAGCGCCCAGGAACATCGTCGGAATCGGCCAGAACGCCGGCAGGTGCGCGTACATGCACGTCCCGACCCAGAAGATCATGATCACCATCGGCAGCAGCGCAACCCCGCTCGTGAGGCTTGCGGCCCAGATCCCCAGGCTCCAGAAGACCAGCGGAACGGCCACGTGCCAGATC
>JBGPMX010000113.1:0-9821 GCA_041487215.1 Planctomycetia bacterium
ATCCTGGACGTTGAATCCGCACCATGACGGGGAACAACATAATGCGGCCACCCCGCGGCGTCCCGCGCGCCACGTCGAGACACTCTTTTCGTCGCTCCTTCGGATGTCGGCCGTCGGCCGCGTCGTTGGCTGGGCCCACCGGGGGTTTGCGGCGCCGCCGCTCGTTCGGTGCGCACTCCACGCCTGCACGCCTTCTGGAGCGGCTCGAAAAACGCACGCTGCTGTCGCTGACCTCGGGATTCGACCCGGACGGCCGCCTTCGCGTGACGAGCGACGGGGACGATCCCATCGCCATCACCTGCTCGAGTGACGCGGTGCAAATCAACGGAGCCGACCCGGCGAGCGGCCCCGTTGCCTGCTCCGCCGTGACGGCGATCGAAGTCGCCGGTGGCCCCGGCCCCAATAACATTGATCTTCGCGGTGTTAGCGCATCGGCCTTCACTGCGCTCGGCAGCATCAGCGCAGACGGAGGGCAGGGAAATGACTCCATCGCGGGCGGGTCGATGGCCGAGGCGCTGGCGGGGGGGGACGACGGCGACACGCTTTTCGGTGGCGGCAGCAATGACACCCTGACGGGCGGATCGGGGGACGACACGCTGACGGGCGAGCGGGGCAATGATCGGCTGGACGGCGGTCTCGGAACGGACCTTGTAACGGAGAGGGCGGACACAAACTTCACGCTTACCGACAGCAGCCTCGTCGGCCAGGGCAGGGAGAATCTTGGCACCGACATCCTGAGCGGGATCGAACAGGCTTCCCTGAGCCTGTCGTTCTTCTGTGGTCTGCTCGGTTGCCGTGGCGGAGATCTTATCGCCGCGGGATTCACGGGGAGCGTGTCTTTGTTCGGTGGGCCCGGCAACGACAGGCTGGTGGGCGGCCCGGGTAATGACATGCTCGATGGCCGTGCCGGCGACGACAGCCTGGCGGGGGGCGACGGTGACGACACGCTGGTCGGGAGCAGCGGCAACGACACGGCTGACTTCCGTGCGGCCGCCGCGGGCGTCGCGGTCAACCTCTTCGCCGGTACAGCCCTCGGCCAGGGAACCGACACCCTCAGCGGCATCGAGAACGTCATCGGCTCAGCATTCGGGGACTTGCTGGTCGGCGACGGTTCGAACAATGAGCTGCGTGGCGACACCGGCGGGGATACCCTGCGCGGTGGAGATGGGAACGACGTGCTATTGGGGAATGAGGGGGACGACAGCCTGGACGGCGAGGCGGGCGACGACACCGTGACGGGGGCCGCGGGCAACGACACACTCCAGGGCAGTTTGGGCATCGACCGGCTCGTCGAAGAGGGCGATCTGAACTTCATGCTGAGCGACACCGCTCTGACGGGATTGGGCAGCGATGTCCTCGACGGAATCGAAGTCGCTTTTCTGACCGGCGGTCCGGCGAGCAACAACCTCAACGCATCCGCGTTCAGCGGCGCGGCGGCACTGGACGGCGGGCTGGGCAACGACTCGCTGTTCGGTGGTACGGGCGACGACACACTCACCGGTGGCGAGGGGGATGATTCCTTCGACGGCGGTCCAGGCAGCGACGCGGCTGTGTTCGCTGCCGCGGCGTCCGGCGTGCAGGCTAATCTGGTCGCCGGGACGGCCCTGGGGCAGGGGACCGACTCGCTCGTGAACGTTGAAGACCTCGTCGGTTCCAGCTTCGACGACATGCTCATCGGCGACGGTTTCGACAACCAGCTCGTCGGCAACAGCGGGAACGACACGCTTAATGGCGGCGCGGGCGACGACTTCCTCTCGGGTGGATCGGGGGACGACTTGCTCGTCGGCGGCGACGGGGCGGACGCGCTCATCGAGACGGCCAACGTGAGCTTTTCCCTTACGGACGGCGGCCTGACAGGGCTGGGCACCGACAGCCTGAGCAGCATCGAGTCCGTGACGCTGAACGTCGGCCAACCGGTGCGGCCGCTGAAATGCCGAACGGCCTGCCAGTTCAGCGGTAAAGGCGCTCCGAACAACAACGATCACTCGGTAGACGGATCAGCTTTCACGGGCAAATTGTCCCTGGTGGGCACGTGCGGCGATGACTTGCTGATCGGCGGACCGGGCAGCGCACTTCTTATAGGCGCCGGCGGCAACGACACTCTGGTGGGGGGCGACGCCAACGACCTGTTGGTGGGCGGCTTCGGCAACGATTCTCTGAACGGCGGCGGGGGCAACGACACCTTCCTGGGCGGTTCCGGTACGGACCCCGGCTTTTGTGCGATCATCTTCATCGACCCGAGGGACGACGATGATCTCGTCCTCGAGACGGACGGCAGGGATTCGGTGGTCGGAGGCGACGGGACGGATCGGTTCGTCGGAAGCACCCGCAGCGATCTGACGCTCAGGGATACCAGCCTCGGCGGTATTGATGTTCTCAGCGGCATCGAACAGGCGCAACTGAGCGGCGGCGCCGGTCCCAACACGATCGACGCTTCGGGCTTCAGCGGCGCGACGACACTCGACGGCGGCGGCGGCGACGACTTCTTGGTGGGCGGATCCGGCCCCGATAGCGTGACGGGCGGGGCCGGCAATGACTCGCTGCGGGGCGGCCCCGGCAATGACACGCTCCGGGGGGGTGAAGGGAGCGACGACCTGCTGGACGGCGAGGGAACTAATGTCCTCGACGGTGGACCCGGATCCGACCTGGTCAACGGCTCGCCCGAGGCTGGGCTGGTGATCGTCGAGAGCGGCGGCGCAAGCACGGTCACCGAGGGCATGGTCGGGGATAGCTACACCATTGCGCTCGGGTCCCATCCGCTCGCCGATGTCACCGTCACGCTGTCCGCCGGGACGCGCCTCGTCCTATCGCCCCGGCAGCTCCGCTTCACGCCGCAGAACTGGCAGGACCCCCAGGTGGTGAGCGTTACGGCTGTGGACGATGCGTTGGTTCAGGGGACAGAGACCCTATCCATCCAGCACGACGTTGCAAGCAGCGACCCGGCGTACCAGGCGACAAACGCGGCGACCGTCGCTGTCACCGTCAGCGACAACGACGCGGCGGGCATCCGCGTAGCGGCTGCGGAGCTGCTCATCACCAGCGAGTTTGGCCGCACCGCCCGCTTCACCGTCGTGCTCACGGGCCAGCCGACGGCGAGCGTGCAGATACCTCTTGCCACTTCTGACGCGAGCGAGGGAAGCGTGAGCCTGAACCTGCTCGTGTTCACGGCCGCCGACTGGAACACCCCGCGCGAGGTCATCGTCACCGGCGTCGACGATGCCATCATGGACGGCGCTACCCCCTATGTCGTCATCATCGGACCATCGTCCAGCTCCGATCCGCTCTATGATGCGATCGAGGTACCTGACGTGTCGCTGGTGAATCTGGACAACGATGGCGGAACCGTGATACCGCTTGCGGGCCGCATGGTGGAGCTCCCCGAGCGCACGCTCGGCGTGGACGACGAAGCCGTGTACCAGTTCCCGGCGCGCAAGGGCATGGTTACGTTCCAGCTCTTCCTGCGCGCGGCGGGCTCGGGCATCACGCTCAGCGTGCGGCACGCGAGCGGCGGCGAGATTCCGGTCGGCGGCTCGGACAACGAGCGGCGTGCCGAGGCGCTTGTGACGGCGCGGGACGGCGCGCTCTTCGAGATCCACGTATCCGCCGCGGGTGCCGGCGGGGGGCCGTATGTGCTGCGGGTGACCAACGCCGTCAAAAACCGCTTCGGCAATCTGTTCATCGCGTCGGGATCGGGCAACGACCTGGTCGAGATCGGGCGGGACGGCGGCGGGCCCACAGGGAACATCACCGACGTGCGGATCGGCGGGTTGGACCCGGGAGTGCACGAGACCCGTTACACCTCCGCACTGCTTGCGCCGCTCTTTGGCGCGGGGCTCGTCGTCAAGAGCGGCGGGGGGAACGACCGGGTGACCGTGGACGCCTCGGTGACCGTAGGCGTAACGCTCAAGGGGCTGCGCGGGAACGATACGCTGGTCGGGGGCTCGGGCAATGACCTGCTGCTGGGGGACAACGACGGCGATGTCCAGGGGGGCGACGATGTCCTTGACGGGGGCGACGGCGACGACACGCTGGGGGGCGCCTTTGGAGACGACCGGCTGAGCGGCGGCAACGGCACGGACCGCTGTGCGGGCGGGCCGGGGGCGAACTCGGTTGACGCGTGCGAGCTGATCGCAGCGGCGGCCGGTGAGCGCATGTTCGTGCCGCCGGATGCCGGCGGCACGCGGGCTGCGGCCGTGAGCCGAGCGGTACCCGCCCGGCACGCCGCCGGGATGCGGGATGTGGACCTGTGGGATGCGCTCCTGGGCGATCCGTCGTTCGGTGCATCCGATCCGTCTGCGAGCATCGATCGGGCTGGCGGCGGCATGGCTTTGCCTGGCGCCGTGCTGGCGTCGATGCTGGACCTGATCCTGGACGGGAGCGGCGCTGCGCCGCTTGCTGAATCAAACTAAGGGCCCGTCAAAAAATAACTTGCACATGTGACCTACTATTGGAGCCGCGGCGAGCGACGCAGCTGGCTTGATCCGGCGGCGCATTGACAAAACGGGTGTCGATCCCGCGCCTGCAACTCGCCTCGCAGTGGCTCCATGCGACCGATGCTGCCTGGCCGGGTCGATCTTAGGCCTGTCCCGTGTCCGTCGCCCCTCTTTTCCCCTACTTGCTCGCGAGCTGGAGCACCGGGTCGAAGTCGTCGGGGGGGGCGGTGAGGCAGTCGATGGCGCGGGCGAGCAGCTTCAAGCTCGGTATGTCGTAGCGGCCGGCCTGGCCGGCGAGCAGCGGATAGGTGGCGCGCGGGACCTCGGCCCAGCGCGCCGATTCGTAGAGCACGAGCGCTTGCTCGTACGCCTCGCGCTTCGCCGCCCACTCGGGCGTCTCCGCCGCCGCATGCAGCTCGTAGAGATCCACCGGGCTGGCGATTCCTACCACGCGGACGCGGCACAAGCGGCGCGTCGCGAACGGAGCCGCCAGGCCCGCGCGCGTGGAACCGGTGATGAGCGCCGGCACGCCCAGCTCCTTGGTGGCCCCCTCGACCCGGCTCGCCAGGTTCACCGTGTGCCCCAGCGGTCCGTACTTGAACTTGTACAGGCTCCCTGTGTTGCCGACCATCGCCCGCCCGGTGTTGATGCCGACGCCCAGGCCAAGCTCGTGGCCGATCGCCCCCTGCCAGGCGGCGTTGATCGCCGGGAGCTCGCCGAGCATTGCCAGGGCGGCACGGCAGGCCAGCGTGGCGTGGTCCGGCTGGTCGATCGGCGCGTTCCACATCGCCAAGAGGCCGTCGCCGATGTAATCCACCACCACCCCGTCGTGCTCGCGGACGCGCACCGTAAGACGCTCCATGATGTCCCGGATGAGCCGGCACGTCTCCTGCGGCCCGATGCGCTCGGAGAGGCGCGAGAAGCCGCGGATATCGCTGAAGAGCACGGTCACGTCGCGATCGCGCCCCTCGAGCAGGCCGGGGTCGCGATCCAGCTCGCGGAGCAGGACCGGCGAGAAGAACTGCTCGAACTGCACGTGGCGGCGCGTCGCCTCGGCCTCGCTCTCCATGCGGGCCAGGCCAGCGCCGACGGCGGCGGCGAGCACCTGCACCAGCTGCGCCTCGAGCGGCTGGATCTCGAACCGCCCGCCCGAGCTGCTGAACCGCGACCCGTAGACCACGCCGATCACCTGGTCCCCGGACGCGTCGAGGATGGGCGAGGCGACCACGGCCATGACGTCCGCGAGGCTGGCGTAGCTCGTCTCGCTGCCGATCGCCTGAAAGAACGTGCGGCGCTCGGCGACAACGCGGCGCATGATGTTCGCGCTGAACGCCGTGCCCGGCGACGCCTCGCAACCGTGCTGCGCGGCAATCTTCCACGCCTCGCCCTCGCGCAAGAGCACGAGCCCGCTGTCCAGCCCGACCAGATCGACCACGGCGCGCGCGGTCTGGTCGTAGAACGCGGGCGAGCTCGCCGCCGCACGCTGGACCGACACCACCGTCTCGAACCACTGCGTCAGCCGTTCCGTGGTGACCGGCTTGCCGCCGGCAGCCAGGTCGCTCAGCCGCGGCGCTTCCGCGGCCACGCTCCGCACCGGCTGCTCGATGGTCCGGAGCGGCCCGGCTTCGGCTCGATCGGTCTGCGACGGGCCGAGCTCGAAGTCGATCAGCGTTTCGCCCACGGTGAGCCGCGCGGGAACCACGATGACGCGGCTGGTCGCGGGCGCGATGACCGTCTGGTCCGACAGCAGGATGTCGTTCCGCGTGCTCAGGTTCTCCACGCGGAGCTGCCCGTCGCCGAGCTCGTCGACCCGCACATGGTCCTTCGAGACGTAGGGGTCCTGGAGGGTACAGCGCGCCAGGTCGCGCTTCGGTCCGCGGCCGAACTCGAGCGGGCCGCCGTCGTGCTCGAACCGCGCACGCTGGTTCTTGTTCGTCAGGTAGACCCGAATCATGCTAGCCGCTCGGGGACGCGAGGACGCTGTGGTGACAGGCCGTCCATTATCAGGGCGCGGCGGGGCGCGCACCACCGGGCGGGGCAGAAAACCGCCGGCCCGCGTGACCCATCGCACCAGCGGACTAACCGCAGAGTCGCGGAGGAAGCAGAGAAGAGGGTCGCATAAAACGCCGGGAACAGAGACTTCCGAAGTCGATCGCGCGCGGAGAGCGCAGAAAGCGGCGACAGGTCGCCGCACTCCAAGGATGGACTTCCGATCCAACGCCGGTGCCACACGCTTCGCTCTGCGCACTCTGCGGTTAAATCTTGCGCAGGGGCAGGGCGGTGAGATGTCTTTCTCTAAAACCCGAAGTGACCCAGCACGTCGGGCACGTGCGGACCGTCGGTGTTGTAGGCCCCGGTCCCGCCCTGGCAGCGGCGGCCGTGGCACCACGCCAGCCAGGGACGGTGTGAGACGAACCAGCCGCAGTAGTCCCAGCCCCAGCTGCCGTCGTCCGGCCCGCGCCCTTCGCCGCCGTGCGCGCAACCACCGCCGACATAGCCGCCCGTGTAGTGCGGCGTGTTCGACGGCTGCGCGTACCGGGCGATGCACTCGGGGTGCCCCGCGCGGTGCAGCGTGTGATCCGGCGACGGCGGGGCGATGCATTCGGGGCGGACCGGGTCGGGATCGAAGTGGCGAAAATAATCGCCCGCATAAGCCAGCCCGCTGGCAGAGCACGCGGACGCGAGAGCCATCAAGCGAACGATCGATCGCTGGAACACCCGTCCCCCTTTCCGTCACGAGCCGTGGCCAGTCGCTTCTGCGTTTCTTGAACCCGCCCCCCTCTCTCGCTCATGGATCCGTGGCAGAGGCACGGGGTGGGCTGTTGAAAACGGCAGCGACTTCTCCTGCCGCTTTTGTTGCGCTGATACCCCCCTTGTCCCCCCCTTCGCAAGGGGGGGAAGGGGGGGTATCAGCTGCCCTGGATTGGAGTAAGGGCCCGGGGGCCGACCGTGTCTATTCGGGTGCGCGACAAGTGGCCCCTCATTCAAGGCCCCCTCACGCGGCCACTCGCCCCCTCACCCTCCCCGCTCCCCCGCGTGATGCATGAGCGCGGGGGCGAGATGACAACCTGCGTGCTTGTCCGACCCAGATCGTTCGCTGCGCTCGTGCCTCGCTCCGCTCAGGATGACAACCTGCCTGCTGCTGCCCCTGACTCCTGTCTCCTGTCTCCTGACCGCTGCATTCTGACCCCTGAACCCTGAACCCTCTTAGCGTAGCCCCTCGGGGTTGCGCAGGAACTTCTGGAACGGCAGCCGGATGTTGCGCACCTTGACCTGGTCCGCGCGCAGCACCGTGCCCGGCGGCAGGTAGCCCTGGGCACCGAACGCCGTCACGACGTCGTCCTGGTCCACGCCGTCACCGCTCACGCCGAAACCGCCGACCAGCACGCCCCCCTTATAGATGGGCGTGCTGCCGGGGAAGAAGACGATCCCGCTCTGGTTCCGCACGCCGTTCACCGGATCCCCGGGATCGCGGAAATTGGATCCGGGATTGAACGCGTCGAAACCCAGCACGCTGGTGGTCGGCTGCATGAAGTCCGACGCGGGCTTGGGCGCGCCGATGGTCGCGCCCGTGCGCAGGTCGGCCCCGCCGTCGCGCAGGATCGAGAACGCGCCGGGCACCGTACCCTGGATGCCCTCGGGGAAGTACGGCAGCGACAGGAAGCGGAACGTTCGGTTGGTGAACGCGATCCCCTTGGGCAGGTCGGGGATGCCGTCGCGGTTGTCATCTACCTGATCCGCCGCCTGAAGTTCCGTGGGGTCGGCGTAATACGCGACGTTGCGCGCCTTCGATGCGGCCACGTCGATCGAGAAGAAAGTAGCGTCGGGCATGCGGTAGAGGCCGAGCACGTTGCCGTCCTTGTCGGACACGCTGAGGATCATCCGCGTCGTGCTGCTGAGCGGCAGGCGGATGGCCGCGCGAACGCGGTTGGCCTCGTCGATCCCCTGCTGGATGATGGTCGTCACGTCGGCCGCCGTGATCCCGCCGCTGGCGTGCGGCGTGACCAGCCAGCCGTCCGGCACTCCCTCGCCGTCGAGGAATTGCGCGCCCCCTGTCGTGACCGGCTGGTTCGTGCCGCCGTCCGCGTCGCCGCTGCCGATACCCAGCGACGCCCCCTTCTTGAGCAGCGTGGGCACTCCCTGAGCGCCGTGCGGGCCGAAGATGTCCAGCGTGATGCCGACCAGGTCAAGGCGCCCGAATGGCAGGTCGATCTCGGGGAGCCGTGGCACGCCGCCGAGCGGCCCAATGCTCGCGTTGGCCTGGCTGCTGCCGCCGACGGCCGCGAACGCGATAAACTCGGCCTCGAGCACGCGCGACGCGTTCACCGCCTGCTCCGGAGAGACGCCGAACGACTCGGTCCCGTACCCCTGCTCGTAGCTCGCGAACCCGTCCGGACCGGGGAAGAAGACGCCGATGCCACCCACGAGCTGGTCGATCGCTCCGTCGCCGTTGGTGTCCTTGTAGATCGGGATGCCGCCGGGCAGGGTGCCGATGCCACGCGACTGCGCATTGACGTTGGCCCCGGACACGAAGCCGTACGACTCGGGCGGATCGATCTCCTGGCCGGGCGGGATGAACGCCGGGTTCACGTTGAACCGGCTGGGCAGGGTCGTGTCGTCCGCCGTCCCCTTGATGTGGTCGGCGCCGGGATGCTGGATGCTGTCCCGGTTGGTGTGCTCGATCGCGAACAGGTCGACCTGCGGGGTGAACATGACGCCCGGCGGGAAGTGCCCGGCCGGTCCGATGGGCGCTACGAACCCGGGGCCTCGCAGGGGCGAGCTCGGGCTCGGGATGTTCGGGTTCGAGTCGACCTCGCGCTGGGTGATCGTCGTCTGGCTGATGAACTGGATCGTGCGTGAATTGAGGGGCGCCTGGTTGTTGGCGAAGAAGGCCGCGGTGCGCGCCTTGGCGACGGCGCCGTCGATCGCGAAGACGAGGTCGGGGGTTGCCACGCCGGCTTCGGTGCGCACGCCCAGGATGTGCCCCTGGCGGTCCACGACGGCGATGATGGCGTCGGTGCTCGGCGTCGCCGCCGCCGCGCGGCGCAGCAGCTGGCAGACCTCGCCGGCGCTCAGGGTCGTGCCCCCTGTGCTCGCCGGGCAGGCGCCGGATCCGGAGAGCGGGTTGAGGGCGTCCGCGCCGATTCCCCCCGCCAGCACGGCCGGATCGAGGTCGATGAGCGTGTCGTCGCCGGCACCACCGTAGAGGCTGTCGGCGCCTGGGCCGCCGAGCAGCGTGTCGTTCCCGTCGTCTCCGGAGAGCAGGTCGGCGCCGCCGCGCCCGATGATCAGGTCGTCGCCGTCGCCGCCCCGGAGCGTGTCCGGCCCCTGGTTGCCGCGCAGCGTGTCGTCGCCGCCGAGCCCGACGAGCAGATCGGCTCCCGCGTC
>JBGPMX010000114.1:0-9817 GCA_041487215.1 Planctomycetia bacterium
AAAAATAACTTGACCAATGGCCCCACTTGAAAGAGAGAATTCGCCGCGGATGGAGTGTGGACCGTGCTTCACGTCGCCCGACCCGAACGGCCATGAAGCTCGGCGGATTCTCTCTTTCCAAGCGGGCCCGGCCGCGTGAGCCGGCCGGAAATGGAGCAACTGCGGGCGAGCTCCGTGCACGAAGTTCGTTGTCGCTCCGAGCTTTTCTCGCACGTCGTCACGGGCCTTGGATCGCGCAGTCGCTCCATTCGTACAAGTTATTTTTTCGCGGGCTCTAAGCAGCAGCACAGCGGCGATGGCGCGCCGACCCTGAGTGACGATGCAGGCGAGCACGATGCCGGATCGTAGCTCAGGAGAACCGGGACGTTCAAGCCGGCCCGGTGAGACTTTTTGCGACGTATCCGGCTCGAGCCTGCGCCCGGGACGGAAACCGTCGGCGGATTTCGCAGGAAAGGCTCGCCGCGCCCCGAAGGCAGTTCCGAAGATCTAGTACTCCGTCGCTCTTCTTTTGGACGGTGCCACGGAGATCCTTCGCTCCGCTCGTGCCTCGCTCCGCTCAGGATGACACCGTTTCAACGTGTCAATCGAAGAGCGACGAAGTACGAGCCGAATCGAGCCGATATACTCGACCGGTTTCCAGGCAGCCGCTCAGGCTTGACGCCGCTCGCCGTTCCCGGAGCCCGACCCCATGAAACATGGTGTGCTATTTCTGGCGCTCCTCTTGCCGTTCCCGGCCCGCGCGCAGGAAAAGGGACCGGACTGGGTCCGAGTGACGGATCAGGCAGGCTGGCAGCCGCGCGACTCCCAGGGAGAGCTCGTCTACAAGGATCGGTTGTGGATCTTCGGCGGCTGGTTCAACTCGTTCGAGGCCCCGCCGCGCGACGTCTGGAGTTCGCCGGACGGCAAGACCTGGGAGCTCATCCAGAAAACCGCGCCCTGGAAACACAGCGACCTGCCGATGACTCTCGTGTTTGACAACCGGATGTGGATCATGGGGGGCTGGTACAACGGCCGGCTCCCCGGCCACTCGGCCGGCAACGAGGTCTGGTCATCGGCCGACGGAAAAACCTGGGAGCTCGTCACACCCAGCGCGGGCTGGTCCCCGCGGCTCGCCGCCGGCGCCGTCGTATTCCAAGGCAAGATGTGGATCCTCGGCGGCACCGAGGACTATTACTTCGGGGACGATAAGAGCCTCAAGAACGACGTGTGGTGCTCACCGGACGGCAAGGCGTGGACGCGCGTCACCGAGAACGCTCCGTGGTCCCCGCGCGCCTACCATCAGGCCATCGTCCACGACAGCAAAATGTGGATCCTCGGCGGCGGGAACTATGTGCCTGAGTACCACGCGCTCAGCGACGTCTGGTCTTCCGAAGACGGCAGCCACTGGACCCGCGTGACGCAGGCCGCCCCCTGGGCCCCCCGGCTCTGGTTCTCGTCGGTCGCGTACCGTGATCGCATGTGGGTGCTCGGCGGCTGGTCGAACAACCCCTCGAAGAACTGGGGCGACGTGTGGTATTCCCGAGACGGCAAGAACTGGACGGAGCTGCGATCCGCCGCGATCTGGAAGGAGCGTCACGAACATTCGGCCTACGTGGTCCGTGACAAGGTCTGGATCGCCGGCGGGCACGCACAGCCTCTCAGCAGCGAGGTCTGGTCACTGGAGATTCCGCCGGAATGGTTCCCGGCGGACGGACGTTAGTGCCGCGTCACTCTTCGAATGACTACGTTTAACCGCAAGCCGAAGGAGACTGCTGAAAAGGCTAGCCGGCGTGATGTGAACTGCGTGGCCGTTGCACGCCGAAGCACAGTCCGTGCAGCAAGCAGCTCCTTTTTCAGCAGTCTCCGCAGGCGTGCGCGTCGTCCTCAATACCACGCGCACGCCTGCGGCTTGCGGTGAAACGATCCATGGCATCGACGAGCGATTCATTGCTCGCCTACGCGCCGAGCGTTGCCGCATCGTAGTGGACCCTGGACCCTTGACTCTTCTGACTCTCCGCTACGTGGTCCTCGAGGCTGCCACACACCACGCCCAAGGGGGCAGGAACCGCCCAACCCGAACCATCCGACGAGACGGAATGCGCCGAAGGCGTGAACCGGCAACCGGTGTGATAACGCTACCACCGTGTTGACGCGCGGCATCACCCACCGTTCCATTCCGGCCGATGCGGGGACCTGTGCCGTCGCCAGCGCGGGCAATCCGGCCAGTCGCGCAGCTGGCATCCCAATTGCTTGAGCAGGGTGGCTGCGTCACGGTCCTCGGAACTCGAAGAAGAGTACCGGCCCGGTTGTCCAGATGCCCTTCCTGTCCCACACTTGCCACAGGCAACGATGGTGGGTGGATCTCGAACCGAGCCCGTACTCGCAGAGAAGAAGAGGCATTGCCATGATCACCACGCTTCGGCTCCGCCGCGTGTGCAGCGTTCTGACTGCCTGGGGAATCCTGCGGGTCGTCTCGGGCGCTGCGGCGTGCGCGGGAGCGGAGCAGCCGCCCCCATCACCCACCGCACCGAACACGGCCGCCGCGCCCGGCGTCGTCCTGGTCGAGCAGGAGCGTGTGCCGGCCGAGGAGACGATGGTGTTCATCCGGTCCCAGCTGCTCGAGGAGGGGCAAGCGGTGGCGGAGATGCGGCGACACACGCAGAACATCCAGGGCGTGCGCGAGAGCATCAACACGTACCGCGTCGGCTATGCGCTGGCGCAACAGGATCAGCCCCAGGGACACGCTTTCGTCGGAGGCGTGAAGGGGTGGCGCGCCAGGTCCGCCGGAGACGTGAGCGTCTGGCCCCCGGACACGTACCCCGTGGTGCGCCTGGAGAGCATGCGGCGGGCCAGGCTGCTGCGGCCGACACCGGTCGCCGAGGCGTGCCCCGAGATGAGCAACCTCCGCGTGTACGCTTTTCCGGTCACAATCGGCCACGACGGGCAGCAGTACGTGACAGAATTGTCCGCGCTGGCGTTCTTTATTCATCCCGACACCGGGCGCCGCATGACCGTCGTGCTGCACCGGGGCCATGCCTACGGCGCGGTGAACGCCCCGCTCACCGCCGTTTCGCAGGTCTACGTGGGAGACGTGGCTTCCTACCCCGCCGGACCGTTCGGCCTGGCGCGGGCGCGCGTCCCGAGCATCTTCTACTCGCGTGGCGTTCGCTTCGACAGCGACCCGCTGCCCGAGGGGAACAAATTCCTGGCGCCGCTGGAAGCGGTGCTCGCCGCACGCGAAACCGAGCCGCTGAGCGGCAGCGACTTCAAGGCGCTGTACCACGCCATGTACGAAGACACGAGCACACCGATCGCGGACAGCGCGCCGCGCCGCGTCGTCGCCCTGCCGTGACTCCTGGGAAGCTCGGGCTTCATCGGGCACCGTCGGTCCGGGATGTTTAACCCGAGCCCCGATCGTAACCAAAGCGTAGCACGATCGGGGCCAGTGCCTGCCCTGACGCAGGGCTTGGCCGTGCCTGGCAGGCCCCCCCTTCCTACACCGCCGCTCCCGCGCCGCCTACCCCTCCGCGGTCAGATCCCTGCGCGACGTCTCGCTCAGTGCCCAGACTGAGAACAGTGAAATGCCGTTCACCAAAATCACGTAGAGCGCCAGCGGCCAGTAGGCGCCCGGAAACAGCTTCACGAGCCAGGCGGCGATCAGCGGGGCCAGACCGCCCGCCAGCGGCGCGCCGAGTTGATAGCCGAGCGATGCCCCGGTGTAGCGCACCCGCGTCGCGAACAGCTCCGGGATCAACGCCCCTTGCACGCTGTAAAGCAGCGCATGGCCGAGCGGCAGCGACAGCAGCACGGCCGCGACCACTCCCACCGTGGTGCGGGTCGCCAACAGCGCGTAGTAGGGGAAGGCGAACGCCGCCAAGAACAGGCAGCCCGCCATGTACGCGGCGCGGCGTGAGAACCGGTCCGAGAGCAGGCCGTACGCCGGGATGGTGAAAAACGACAACGCCGCGGCGGCGTTTACCGACATCAGCACCGGCCCAGGCTCCATGCCCAGCACGGTCCTGCAGTAGGCGATCACGTAGGTGCTGAAAAGGTAGAAGCACGAGTTCTCGCCGATGCGCACGCCGGCGGCAAGCAGCACCTCGCGCCAGTAGCGACGCAGCGTCTCGCGCACGGGCGCCAGCGCCAGCTGGCCGCTTTGCGCCAGCTGCCGGAACAGCGGCGTTTCCACGATGCGCACGCGGATCAGGAGCCCGACCACGATCAGGCCGGCGCTCAGGAAGAACGGTACGCGCCAGCCCCAGCTCAGGAAGGCCTGTGCGCTCAGCGACCGATCGAGCAGTGCCACGACCCCCGTGGAGAGCAGCAGGCCGAGTGGCACGCCGGCCTGCGGCCAGCTGGCGTAGAAACCACGCCGGCCGCGGTGGCCGTACTCCACGGCCAGCAGCACCGCGCCCCCCCACTCGCCGCCGACACCAATTCCCTGGAGCGAGCGCAGGAGCGTGAGCACGAGCGGCGCCGCCGCGCCGATCCGATCGTACGACGGGACGAGCCCGATCAGGAAGGTGCTCGCACCCATCAGCAGCAGCGTGGCAACCAGGGTCGCTTTCCGCCCGACGCGGTCGCCGAGCTGACCGAAGATGAGCGCCCCGAGCGGCCGCGCCACAAACCCCGCGGTGAAGGTGCCGAACGAAAGGAGCTGGCCCACCAGCGGGTCATAGCCCGGAAAGAAGAGCCGGGGGAAGACCAGCGCCGCCACGGTGCCGTAGAGGAAAAAGTCGTACCACTCGATCGTTGTGCCCACGACACTGGCGAGCACCGCCTCGATCAGCATGCGGCGTTCACGCCGCGACTCTTCCAACCCCATCGTTTCGTCATTCCTAAGGCGCGAGTCTCGAAAGCCAAGAGGGCCAACTCTACTCCGCCCCGCGCACCATGGCCAGGGACAGCGACAACCGGTAGTGTCCTGATGGGGGTGGCACGCCCCTGAGTCTTCGAAGGGCGTGCGCGTTGGTCTGGCAAACGCGCGCCCTTCGAAGACGCAGAACATCCCAGAGGACGAAACCGCGCCGAACCCGAGCAGAGCTCGGCCGTAGGAAACGCTGGGAAAGCATGGCGATCGTCTCGTATCATGGTGCGCATGATGATCCGACCCATCCGTTGGCTTCTCGCACTGCTGCTCGTGCCCGTCGTGTGCCGCGCCGGGCCGGCGGATCCCGCGCGCTACTTCGCCATTCACGTGGTCGACGATCAGACTGGCCGCGGCGTGGCGATGGTCGAGCTCCAGACGACGAGCAGCGTCGCCTACTACACCGACTCGAACGGTCTGGTCGCGTTCGACGAGCCGGGGCTCATGGGCAAGAAGGTGTGGTTCGGCGTGTCCGCGCACGGCTACGAATTCGCCGCTGACGGCTTCGGTATTCGCGGGGTGAGGCTGGAAACGAAACCGGGCGGAAACGCCGAGCTCAAGATCAAGCGGCTCAACATCGCCGAGCGGATCTACCGCATTACCGGCCAGGGGATCTACCGCGACACGGTGCTGCTCGGCCGCAAACCGCCCGTCGCCCAGCCGCTGCTCAACGCGGAGGTGACGGGGCAGGACGGCATCCTGACCGCGCTCTATCGCGGCAAGCTCTACTGGCTCTACGGCGACACCAACAGGCTCTCGTACGCGCTTGGCAATTTTTCCATGAGTGGGGCGATCAGCGAACCGCCGGACAAGATCGATCCCGACGTCGGGTTCGACCTGAAATACTTCATCGGTCCGGACGGCTTCGCGAAACGCATGGTGCCGATCGCGGGCGAGGGGGTGGTGTGGCTGAGCGGCCTGGTCGTCCTCCCCGACGAGTCCGGCCGGCAGCGCATGCTCGCCTACTTCCAGCGGCGACGCGGGCTGGGCGCCGTGCTCGAGAACGGCTTCGTCGCCTACAACGACGAGAAAGAGCTGTTCGAAAAGGTCCAGGACGTGCCGGTTGACCCGCCGATTTTTCCGCGCGGCTACCCGTTCCGCACCCAGCCGGACGACGGCCACGTGTACTTCACGGCGCCCTACCCGTCGCTGCGCGTCCCGACGAACTCCTACCTGGACCTGGCCTCGTACGAGGGCTACAGCTGCCTCAAGCCGGGCACGCGCTACGGCGGCAAGGACCAGGTCCAGCTCGATCGCGACGCGACCGGCAGGCTCGTATGGGCGTGGAAGAAGGACACCCCGCCGCTCGATTCCCGCGAGCAGCAGGAGCTGATCGCCGCGGGCAAGATGAAACGCGAGGAGTCCCCGTTCCGGCTCGAGGACGCCGACGGCGGCAAGCCCATCCTGCTCAGCAACTCCTCGTGCTTCTGGAACGACTACCGCAAGCGGTACGTCATGATCGCGTCCGAGGCCTTCGGCGCCACGATGCTGGGCGAGGTGTGGTACAGCGAATGCGACCGCCCCGAAGGGCCGTGGGGCGCAGCGCGGAAGATCGTCACCCACGCGAACAAGAAGGGGGACGCCCACGACTTCTACAACCCGACCCAGCACCCCTTCTTCGACCGGGACGGGGGGCGGGTGATCTATCTGGAAGGCTCGTACGTCAACACGTTCTCGGGCAACCCGCACCCGACCCCTTACTACGAGTACAACCAGATCATGTACCGGCTGGATCTTGCCGATCCGCGGCTGAAGCTGGAGCCCGAGCCGGCGGAGCCGCCTGATGCAAACGCGGGGACCAACGGACTATAATCTGGGCAGTTCCACCGGAAGCGCGCAATGCTCACGATCAAGGGCCCGGCCCAGCGGCTGTGCGAAGGCGTATGGCGCCGGGATTTCTTGCGCCTGGGCGCGATCGGCGGGCTGGGCCTGTCGCTCCCCGGTCTGCTCCGCGCATCGGACGCGGCGCGGGGGCCACAATCCGCGGCGGCACGGGCCGGACCGGTTTTCGGCCGGGCGAAACGGTGCGTGCTGCTCTTCCTGGTCGGCGGCCCGCCGCAGCACGACACATGGGACCCCAAGCCCGACGCGCCGGCCGGCATCCGGGGCGAGCTCCGTCCGATTGCCACGCGCGTGCCGGGAATCCTGGTCAGCGAGCTCTTCCCGCGGCTGGCCGCGCACGCCGAGAAATACTGCATCCTCCGGTCGGTCACGCACCAGGACACCATCCACACCTCCGCCGGCTACACGATGCTCACCGGCGCGTACCACCCCACGCCGAATTCCGGCACCGCCAAGAACATACGCCCCACACCCGACGATCACCCGCACATCGGTTCGATCCTGGCCAGGGCGCGCGGGGCGAGCGAAGGCGTGCCGCCGTTCGTATCGATGCCCGAGATTATCCGCGACGATGCGGTCAACGAGTACCCGGGTCAGGACGCCGGATTCCTGGGCAAGCCGTTTGCGCCGTTTCGGGTCGAGGCGGACGCCGAGCGGCGCGCGTTCCAGATGCCGGACGTGCTGCTGCCGCACGACGTCAGCGCCGGCCGGCTCGACGACCGCCGGGTCCTGCTGCGGCAGATCGAGCAGCGCTTCGCGCACGCCGAGCAGCTCGGCCGCTTCGCGGACCGCGACAGCTTCTACGAGCAGGCCTTCGCGATCGTGCGCGCCCGCGCGGCGCGCGAGGCGTTCGAGCTGGACCGCGAGCCGGCGGCCGTGCGCGACGCGTACGGACGCCATCTGTTCGGGCAGGGATGCCTGCTCGCCCGCCGGCTGCTCGAGGCCGGCGTGGCGCTGGTCACGGTGTACTGGCACTACGAAGGGCCGAAGGATTCGCCCGTCTGGGACACGCACCAGAACAACTTCCCGCAGCTGCGCGAGCGGCTGGCGCCCCCGACCGACCAGGCGCTGGCGAGCCTGCTCGACGATCTGTCCCGGCGCGGCATGTTGGGGGATACTCTGGTGATCGTGATGGGCGAGTTCGGTCGCACGCCGAAGGTGAACGCGCACGGCGGGCGCGACCACTGGCCTTACGTACAATCGATCCTGCTGGCCGGGGCCGGCACGCCCGCGGGGGCCGTGTACGGCGCGTCGGACCGCTGCGGCGGCCACCCCGCCGATTCCGCGGTGACTCCGCCCGACCTGGTGGCCACCTTCCTGCACCTGCTCGGCATCCCGCCCGATCTGGAACTTCGCGACCGCACCAACCGCGCGCTGCGCGCCAGCGAGGGGAGCCCGATCCGCGGCCTGCTGGGCTGAAGGGTTTCGAAGAAGCTTCGCCCGCTCGGCGCGGGCCCTGCCGCCCATTGGTTCAGGTTGGGGGGCAGGCCGGTTGGGTGCCACGTCCCTGAGGCTGTGCGAAGGGCGTGCTATGCTCGGCGAACCCGCACGAAAGGAGACGCGGATGCGGAGTGATGCGCATCGTCTCGCCGCCTGCTCGGGGCCTATACGGCGGCGCCACTTTTTACAGGCCGGCCTGGCCGCGTTCGCCGGCCTGTCGCTGTCCGATCTGCTGCGGCTGCGGGCCGTGGCAGCCGCGCCCGGTTCGCCCCCGCGCGAACGCACCGCTCTGCTCGTGGTCTGGCTGCACGGCGGCGCCAGCCATCTCGAGACGTACGACCCCAAGCCGAATGCCCCCAGCGAGTACCGCGGGCCGTACCGACCGATCGCGACGCGTGTGCCGGGCCTGCAGCTCTGCGAGCTCCTGCCGCGGCACGCGGAGATCGCAGAGCGGTTCACCATCCTGCGATCTCTGGTCCACACCGGCTTTTGCCACGACGACGGTCCGCAGCAGATCTTCACGGGGCACCCCATCCAGGGCCGCCGGCTCAAGCCCGAGAATCCCGACCTGCTCTCGATCGCCAACTACCTGCGCTCCGACCCGTCGCGCCGTATCCCGAATTACATCGGCGTGAACCCGATCCCGTACCTGGGCTCCGCGTATCTCGGTCCTGCCTTCGAGCCGTTCCCGGTAAGCGGCGATCCGAACGCCGCCGACTTTGACGTGCCGAACATCGGCATCCGGGACACGGGCCGCGTCGCTCAGCTCGGCGAGCGGATCAGCCTGCGCAGGAAATTCGATCGGCTGCGCCGCGATGTGGACCAATCGGGCAACATGCAGGCGCTCGATTCATTCGAGACGCAGGCGTGGAACGTGCTGACGAGCCCGGACACGCGGCGCGCCTTCGACATCAGTCAGGAAGACCCGGCGGTCCGCGACCGGTACGGGCGAAACCGCTGGGGCCAGCAGTGCCTGCTCGCGCGCCGGCTCATCGAATCCGGTGTGGAGTTGGTCACCACGACGCTCAACGGCGCGTTGTGCGGGCGTGTGGGAAATTGGGACGATCACGCAGTCAACCACCACGTCTTCGACGCGATGAAGGCGCGCGCCCCGTTCTTCGATCAGGCCGTGACCGCGCTCATCGAGGACCTGCACCAGCGCGGGCTCGACAGGCGCGTGCTGCTCATCGTGGGCGGGGATTTCGGCCGCACGCCACGGATCTCGTACGCACCGGACAGCGCCTCCGGAGTCATGCAGCCCGGCCGCGACCACTGGCCGAACGCAACCTCGTTCCTGTTCAGCGGGGGCGGGATCCCTGGCGGGCAGGTGATCGGGGCCACCGACGCACGCGGCGAGCAGGTCACCGACCGGCGCGTGGGGATCGGCGACTTCGTTGCCACGGTCTATCGGCACCTGGGCATCGACGCCGCGCGCGTCACCGTGCAGAACTTCGCGGGGCGCCCCGTGCCCATCCTCAACGAGGGAAAGCCGATCCCCGAGCTCGTCGGCTGAGTAGGCCGGCTTCGTACCCGTCGCCCTTCGAAGGACGGGTGAAGTCGTGTCATCCTGAGCGCAGCGAGGCACGAGCGGAGCGAAGGATCTGGGTGGGGCGTGAGCAGTAGGATGGGCCTTTCCAGGCCGTCGTTGTCGGCCCGGAAGGGCCAACCTACTCCCTTCGTTCGAAAAGT
>JBGPMX010000115.1:0-9813 GCA_041487215.1 Planctomycetia bacterium
CGACGTGCTCGTGCTCGACAGCGCGTGCGATGACAGTACGGACGTGCTCTGTCACCCGTTCATCACGGCCGAGGTGCTCGGCAAGTTCATCTACCAGGTGCAGCTCGCGAACGCGGCGGACGGCCTCTACGGTCCGTGGCTCGACTACGACGAGGGCCGCTTCGAGTTCACCCTGAAGCCGGGCGAGGGCGAGCGGCTCGTGTGCGTCAAGGTCCGCAACCGGGACGCGATCGAGACGAACCCGTTCTGCAAGCAGGTCACCGTGACGCTGGGCGACCAGCTCGGGCAGCTGCGGGCCAACCTGCCGGCGATCTACTCGACCGCCCCGTCCGGGCTGCTCTACGAGCTCCTCTCGAGCTGGGCGATCTGGCTGTGCCATGCGGGGAAGTCGATCGAGGCGGCGATCGACCAGGGCAACGTGCACCTGGCGAGCGGGCGATGGCTCGATCAGTGGGGTGAGCTGACCGGATTCGGCCGGATGCCCGGGGAGCTGGACGCTTCGTTCCGCCGGCGTCTCTTCACCTGGCTCACCACGCCGCAGGGCACGCTGCAGGGCATGCACACGCTCGCCCAGACGGAGATCGGCAGCGGCAAGATCCGGTTCCGCGAGCTGTCGGCGCATCCGGGCTACCTGGTGGCGGACCTCGCGGGCGCCTCGGGCTACGACGTGACGCGGCTCAAGAGCCTGATCGATCTCGTGCGGCCGGCCGGCGTCAAGGTGCTGTACTCGCAGTCGGACTTCGCCATCCAGATCGTGCCCGGCTCGGCGCGGTCGATGGATGACGGCGCGGTCACCTACGAGGTGCGCGTCATCGGGCGGCACGGGTTCTCGGGCGAAGTGTCTCTGTCGATCGACCCGCCCCCCGGGTTCACGGCCGCGTTCGCGACGCCCACAGTTACCGTGCCCGCCGGCGGCACGGTTGAGACCGGCCTCACGCTGACCCCAATCACATGAGCATCGCTGTCCTCAAGCGTGGTGAGTTGCTTCAGTCGAGCGACACGTTCGACCGGGCCGACTCGTCGAGCCTGGGCAGCGACGAGCAGGGGCACACGTGGATTTCAAACGGCTTCGCGATCGCCGGCAACCGCGCGCGATGCACGACGGCGAGCGCGACGGTGGACGGCCTCGCGTTCCTCGAGATGGTGGTTGCGGCGCGGCTCTACGCGACGAACGCCGGCGCGAGTGACTACGTCGGCATGCAGGCGGGCGAGTACAGCCTGCGCTGGGTCAACCCGAACGATGCGACCCACAGCACGCTCCAGCTGTTCTTCCTCACGAGCATGGTCGGGCAGATCACGGTTGCGCCGATCGCCGCGGGCTCCGTGTTCGAACTGCGCATCGAGGGCAGCGCGGTCAGCGTGCGGGTCAACAGCGTCGTGCTGGCGCTCGGCACCACGAATCAGACGATCCGGGCCGACACGGCGGGAATCTTCTCGAAGACGAGCGGCGCGGGCGTGTTCGAGTTCGACGACTTTTGGGTCGAGGCGGACACGAGCGCCGCGCCCGTCGCGCCGACCAACCTTGTGGCAGCGGCAAGCGTGAACCGAGAGATCTGGCTGTCGTGGTATCACGCGACCGCCGCGGACTTCGCCCTGCAGCGTGCGACCAGCCCGAGCGGACCCTGGACGCCGCCCGACACGTCATGGCGCGTGCGCGGACAGTGTTTCTTGTTCGACAACGGCTCCTTCGGCGGGTCGCTGGCGGCCGCGACGCGCTACTACTATCGAGTGCGGGCAATCTCGATCGGCGGTAACAACATCGAGAACGCGCCGCCTTCGGTGCCCTCTGACGTCGCTTCGGCGATGACGAACACGATCTCCCAGGTGTTCTTTGAGAGCTTCGAGTACGAGCCGTTTGCGCTGACGGCATTCAGTTTCGGCGGCGGGTACAGCGCAGGACTCGGCAGCCCGACCGGGATCCAGCCCCAGGGGAACGCGGCGCCGTTCACGTGCTCGCCGCGGCCGCTGCACGTTCGCTCGGGCCAGCTGCCGTCGCCGCTCTTCGGCACCGCGCCCGGGAACCTGAGCCCGGCCGCATGGCTCTTCTGCGCGATATCGTTCCGCTACCAGCAGGTCGACGCGACAACGCGCACCGTGCTGCGGCTCACCGGTTTCACCACGCAGAACGTGCAGGTGAGTTGGAGCGTCACCACGGACCAGCTGCCCGCAGTGGACGCGCCGGTCACTGTCGATTTCACTCTGCACGACGGCCGACTGTACCACGACGGCGTCCTGGTGACCGGGTTGCCGCCGATCCCGTTCGCCACGCTGGACACAGTGCAGCTGATTGGCCCGGCTCTTTACGACGATTTCGCGTTCGCCGCCACCGCTAACCCCATAGGGCGCGTGCGCGTCGCCACTATGTACCCGGACGGGATTGCGACGGATCACGCGCAGTGGACGACACTGGCCGGCACAAAGGACGCTGCGATCGCCGAGCAGATCCCCACGTTTCAAAGGGGCGGCGTCCCGACGACGCACGCGCTCGTCGATGGGCATGTCGATAGTGCCATCGAGCCGATCAGCTTCACTCTGGGCCCCGACATCAGCCTTGGGGCATCGGAGCAGATCCTGGCCGTGTCCGTGCGCCCGCTCATGCGGCGCTACGTGCGCTCCGCGCCGACCGGCGCCGGCGCATACGCGGACTCCGGGAAGGTGCTCGACGCCAACGGCAACACGATCATGATGCCGGTTCTGCTCGGGATCGAGACCCTAGACGGCACCACGCTACTCAACGCGCAGCAACCGACGAACTTCGGAGGTAGCACCGATCTCACCGGACTCGTGTTCTGGCAGACCGTACCGTGGCACTTCAACCCGAGCACACTGGCGCCGTGGACAGCAGCTGCCGTCAATGCTCTGAAGCTCGTGCTCCAGCACTACCAGATCCAGCAGCCCGGCGTCGGCCTGACGCAGTTCGCGTCGACCGCACACGACTTCGCGGTCGACGTCCTTATCAGCTCGCCGGCCGGCGGCCAGGCCCCACCCGCGGCCCCAACGAACCTGACCGCGACGCCGACCAGCACGACGGCGATCCGGCTCAACTGGCAGGACAACTCAAACGACGAGGATTCGTTCGACGTGTACGAGATCGTCGGCGGCACGCCGCTGCTCCTAGCATCGCTCCCGCCGAATACCGTCACGTGGACGCACACCGGCCTGTCGCCCGGCACGACGCACACCTACCAGGTGTGCGCGGTCAAGCAGACCGAGATCGGCCCGCTCCAGGCGTGCTCGAATACCGCCTCCGCCACGACGCCGTCCGGATCGCCTGGCTCGCCGCCCGCCGCCCCTACCAACCTCGTGCTCACCGTGCTGGCGTGGGACCGGATCAAGGCGTCGTGGACCGACAACGCGAG
Organism: Planctomycetia bacterium; assembly: GCA_041487215.1. GTDB lineage: Bacteria > Planctomycetota > Planctomycetia > JALXBF01 > JBGPMX01 > JBGPMX01. Next base: position 3,360 of record JBGPMX010000115.1, read on the forward strand.
CGACGAGGACGGCAGCGAGATCGAGCGGGCGGATGAATCGAACCCCGCGGCGTTCGCTGTGGTGGGCAGCGTGGCGGCCAACGTGACCACGTTCACCGACACCGGCCTGAGCGAGCTCACGATCTACTTCTACCGCGTGCGGGCCCGCAACCTCGCTGGCTACTCCTCGTACACCGCCACGAAGAACGAGCGGACCCCCGCGCGGCCCGTGTCGTCCGCACCCGCCGCCCCGACCGGGCTCACGGTCACCTCGGGCGGACTCACGTCGCTCGTGCTCGCCTGGACCGACAACGCGGTCAACGAGGACCGCTACGAGATCCAGCGTGCCGAGGACCTGGCCGGGGTCGCGGGCGAGTTCTCGCCGCTCGCAGAGGGCGGCATCAACGCGACCGGGTACACGGACGGGAACCTGAGCCCGGCCACGTCGTGGTGGTATCGCGTGCGGGCGGCCAACGCGCAGGGCGGCTCGGACTGGGCCGGTCCGACACGGGGCACTACCGACGCGATCAGCACGCCCCCCGACGCCCCGATCCACCTCACCGCGACGGCGACGGGCCCGCACACCATCGACCTGGCGTGGGAGCCGCAGAGCTCGTTCGTGGCGACCTACGTCATCGAGCGGGCGACGGTGCTCGGCACGTTCGTTGCTGTCGCCACCGTGGGGGTCACCACGGCGTACACGGACGTCGGGTTGACGCCCGACACCACGTACACCTACCGGATCCGGGCAGTGAACGTGGCCGGCGCCAGCATCCCGTCCGACGATGCCCAGGCCCGCACCTTCGCGGTCTCGTTCATCGCCGCGCCGCCTCCCGAGCCCGTCTGCGACGTGGCCGAGGTGTTCGTCGTGACGGGTACCGCGGCCGCCTCGGTGCGCCAGGCGTCCGCGGCGATCGAGCACTGTCACACGCCGGCGGCATCATTCGAGCTGTCCGTGTCGTCGCCCACCGCCGCCGTGCCGGCCGGCCGCAGCGGCACGGCACTCTACACGGCGACCGTCACGCCGCGGAATGGCTGGAACGGGCCCGTATCGTTCGCGCTGGCCGGCCTGCCCGCCGGATCAACCGCGGGGTTCTCGCCGATGCCCGTCACCGTGGCCGGCAACGTGCCGGGCGCGTCGACGCTCACCATCACGCACGACGGCACGTCGGCAGCCGGGGCCTACCAGTTACTGCTCACCGCGACGGGCAGTGGGGTATCGGAGACCCTGCCGCTCGAGTACGTCGTGCAGGCGGGCGTACAGCGGCTGCTGGTCACCGTCTCACCATCGCCCCGCACGCTGACAGGCGGCGTGTCGGGATCGGTTCAGTACACGGTGACGGTGCAGGCGTTCGGCATGCCGGACGGCGACGCAACGCTGTCACTCGAGCCGGTGCATCCCGGTCCGCCGGTGATCCTGTCGAGCAGCGGGCTGAGCGAGGCGTTTAGCCAGAACCCGGTGGCGGTTACCGAATCGACGCCGGGCCGAACGACGCTGACGATAAGCCATGACGGCAGTCAGCCTGAGGGGACCTATACGCTCACCGTGCACGCGACGATGGGCGGGATCACGGCGACCGGCACGGCAACGCTCATCGTGACCGTGCCGCCGGCGGGCGACTTCGAGCTGGAGATGACGCCGCGGGTGTTCCGGATCGGCGCGTAAACAGGAGACGAGAGGCATGTCAGACAACGCGATGAAGTACAACAACCCGTCATCGGGGTTGTCGATCGCTGACCAGGACCAGGCGGGCGTCCACGTCCAGAGGTTCAAGGTCAGCCCCCACCGGATCGGCGGAACCGCGCCAACGCCCGCCGTGGCGAATCTCGGCAACGGCGGGGTCTATACCCAGGACTGGCAGGACGCGAACTTCGACGGGCCCACGCTCGTCATCGCCCTGGCACGCGCCGACCAGGTATCGGCCGCACTCGGATTCGTGATCGAGGAGACCGACGACGAAGCCGACGCGAACCTGCTCCGCACTGTTGCGAGCGCCGCGGTTGCGATCAACGTAAACCAGAAACTCTACGCGGTAATCCGCGCGCGGAAATACCGCATCAAGTACACGAACGGGGCCACGCCGCAGACCGCATTCAAGATCGTCTTTCTATCGAGCCCGGTGCCGCTGAATCCGGTGGACCCAGACGCGGGCATCGACGCGGACGAGATCAGCGCGTGGTGTGTCACCGTCGCGCCGGTGGACAACGCTGCGGCGACTGTGAGCAAGGCGGGCGTGGCCGGCAAGACGCACTTCGTCACGGGCATCTCGGCATCGTTCTCGGCCGCGGTTGCCGGCAAGTTGCTCACGCTGAAGGACGACACGACCGTCATCGGGAACTACCACGTGCACAATCAGCGCGACGTGCCGGTACCGAAGCCGATCAAGATCACGCAGGGCAAGGCGGCGGAACTGTCGCTGGCCGCGTCTGGATCGGGCGGTACGCTCGGCACCGTCACGCTCACCGGGTTCACCATCCCGTTCTAACCGGGGGGTGACCCGTGCCCGTCGATATCCTGGCCAGCGGATCCGGGCGGATCGGCCGGGCCACCATCCGGCTGACCAGCTTCCACGGCCTCACCGGGCTCGTGCACCTCTCGGTGGCGGGCCTCGAAACAGGCCTATACGCCAGCTTCGACCTCACCCCGCTCGTGCTGCCCGCGGGCGGCTCGATCGAGACCGGCCTCACGTTCGTGCATGACGGCCGGCTGCCGCCCGGGTCCTATCACTTCGTCGTGGTGGCCACCACCGCGGACGGCGCGGTACAGCACCAGGTTGAGGGGACGATCGAGCTGGTTTTCGAGCCGGCCGCGATCTTCGCGCTGTCCATCACCCCGCACCAGGCGGACTGTGGTGTCACGAACGGGGCGACGGCCGCGTTCACCGTCACTGCGTCATCGGTGAATGCGTTCGCCGGCACGATCGCGCTCACGGCCGAGGGTCTAGGCGCAGGGCTCTCCGCCGCGTTCGTGCCGGCGGCAATCGAGTTGCCGGCTGATGGCGCGGCGGCGGCGGTGCTCACCATCACCAACGACGGGACGGCCGCCCAGGGCGTCGACGCCTTCACGGTTCGCGGCCGGAACGCCTCGGCGCCGGACGCCACGGTGGACGCGTCGCTCAGCGTGCAGCCGGTGTCCGACGTTCGGCCGCGGTTCACGCTCACCATCGACCCGACGCATCGCGTGGTATCGGCCGACCAGCCGGACGAGACGACCTATGCCGTCGCCGTGCACTCCGTGAACGGCTACACCGGATCGGTGCACCTGGACGTGCTCGGGCTCGCGCAGGGGCTCGCCGCGGCACTGTCGCCCGCGGCCGTGTTCGTCGGGCCCGGCGGCACGGAGAACTCCGTGCTCACCATCCTGCACGATGGTTCGCTCGGTCCGAACGATTACCCGTTCACGGTGCGGGGCCGCGACGAGGCGGCACCGTTCGGTCCGCTGGCGGCCGTGGTGGCTGCGGACGTGGAGTTAGCCCCCGCCGCGGATTACCGGCTCACCATCGTACCGCACTACCGGGCGGGCCCGTTCGCCGCGGCGACCTATGACTACGACGTGCTGGTCGATGTTCTAGGGTTGTTCAGCGGGACGATGGTTCTGAGCGCGTCCATGCCACCGGGGTGCACGGCCACGTTCAGCCAGGACTCGATCGACCTCCAGCCCGACCAGAGTTATGCCGTGGCGCTCACGATCACGGTCACCACGCCGGTATCAGGGCTCTGGCCGTTCCTCGTGCAGGGTACGGTTGCCTCACCACTCCGTTACCGCGGTGACGTGGCTCAGCTCGAGATCGCCTCGCCGGCGGGCGACTTCGGAATCTCGACCACGCCGCGGCTGCTCAAAGCAGCGATCGGTACGAGCGGGCTCACCCAGACGGCCGTGGTCGAAGCGGTGGCAGCCAACGGCTTCGAGGGGCTGGTGGACCTCTCGCTCGATCCGTTCCCGATGTTCGCCGGGTTCACCCCAAAGTGGGAGGACACGACCAGTTACTCATCGAGCGTGACGCTGCCGAAGGACGGGACGGCGCACCGATCCCTGTCGTTCCGGAGGGACGGCGCGGCGCTGGGCGGCATCTACACGGCGACCATCACCGGGATCTCGGCCGGGCAGTCGCGCGCAACGAGCGTGGTGCTCTGCGTGACCGATTTCAGGCTGGCCTACCAGCCCGCTCCCCCCGATCTCCCGGAGGGGGCGGTCGGCAGCTCGGCCACCACGATCGCTGTCGAGGGGCGATACGGGCACGAGGGGCCCGTCACGCTGTCGGTGAGTGGTGCGCCGCCCGGGATGACCGCGATGCTCAGCGCCGGACGGGTGACGCTCGGCGGGGATGTCGACGACGCGAAGAACACGGGTAGCGTCGCGCTGAGCCTCAGCACGAATGGGCTCGTGCCGCAGGGCGCCTACACGGTCGTGGTGACCGGGGTGTCGGCCGGCGTGACGCGGACGCTGGTCGTGCCGATCAACGTCACGCAGCCGTGTGCCACGCCGCTGCTCTGGCACGTGTACGGACGAAACATCCCGCTCGGCCCGCTGCCGTCTTCTTACGCGGTGATCGGGCCGCCGGGCACCGGGATCACGGTGACCCGCATCGATCCGGATCGCCGCATCGCGCAGCACGACGGCTATCTTCGCTGCGCCGGCGCTGTATTCGCGCTCGTGCAGGCGGTGAAACTGTCGCCGCCGTTCTTCTTGCGGTTCGGCGGCCACCTGCGATCGCCGAACTTCGGGACGAGCGTGCAGGTCGGCGTGGGGCTCGGCTGTGATGCGCTCGGCAACGGGATCTACCTCGGGCTGATCCGAGGCGGCGGCGCGAACGAGAACGGCGGTCCGCGGTGGCAGTTCTACACCCAGTGCTTCTTGCACGGGGCCCCGGTGTCGAACCGCGTTGAGGACGTGACGTACACCCAGCTCAATGGGGTGTCGCAGCCGTTCGACTTGGTTGACCCGGTGGTGCCGATACGCGTGAACGTCCGCCACGGCGGCCCGACGGGCCCCAGTGGCCTGCAGTGGGAGTTCGTCATACCCGCCGGCGTGCGGACGCCGACCGGGCTCCTGTCGCGTGACATCGTGTTCGGCGGGAGCGAGGCGCGGAACCCGGTGATCTTGCAGAGCGGCCCGCTGGTCGGCTGGACAGCCGGCCTGGGTCCGGACATCGGCGGCGGCTGCCTGCCGATCGGCGCCTATCAGTTGAGCGGCCACGTGCTCGACGAGACGGCTGCCGTGCACCTGTGCGACACGTTCGCGCGGCCCGAGTCGGATCACCTGGGCGGCTACTGGGACACGCCGGCCGGCCGCTACATGCTTTCGACGTCCGGTACGCCCGTCCCCGCGCAGGGTTTCTTCCTGCGCAAAGGGGCGGCCGTGCCGTCGCGTTTCCGCAACGATTTTGATTCTGGATATGCCAAGGGCGGCGTAGCTCTCTACGGACGCGACCAGGCGGCCAGGACGGGCTACTTCGTCGAGATCGATTTCACGTGGGGTTCGACCCCGAAGTTTCTGCGCTCCGTGGCGATCGTGATCGGTGCAGGCGATACACCCCTCACAAGTTACGTGGCTGATTGGGACGTGGCGCCGATGACCGGGTTCGGGTTCGGGTTGCTGGGCGACGCGGACGGCAGCCAGCTCTATGCCGAGCCGGCGCCTGGCACGCTCGCGGGCGCGTTCGAGACGCTGCCCGACGGTTCGCCGCTGCTCGGTGGCCAGCCCGACGCGTCCGCCGGCGGCGGGCTGGCCGGATCCGGCGGCTGGAGTCTGCCCTATGGGCCGTTCGGTCCGCCCGTGCCCGCGTTCACGAGCGGCACGCTTCGGCTCGAGGTGACGGGCAGCGTGCAACAGACGGTGACGGCGATCGTGTACGGGGACCACGGCACGGAGATCGCCCGCGGGCGGATGTACCTGCCGCTGGACTATCCGGGGCGACGGGTTGGCATCGCCGCGACGGAGCACTACGGCGCGATGAACGATCCGATCTGGCCGAACATTCGAATCACACGTTTCGAGTCGGGCCCGTTGTAGGCGGTGCCCAGCAGCCATCAGGACGGCGCCGCTCCGTGGCGAATAGGATCTGCAGCGTTGTTCGGTCGGAACAAGGAACGTTCAAGGAGTCGTGCATGAGGATCATGTTGCGGATCGCGATGCTGGGCGTGGTGGCCGTCCTGGCCGCCGGGTGCAAGGTGCCCGAGGGGGCCAACATCCAGAGCTCCGTGGTGGGGATAAAGGTTGCTCCGCTCGGCGATGCACCCTACGGGCCGAAGCTGGTGCTCGGCTCGAGCACGCAAAATTTCAGTACGCCACCCAAAGCCGATGCCGGGCCCGTCCTGAATCGGACGCAGGTCAAGGCGCCGCTCGGCCTGGACCAGACGAGCACGATTGCGGCCGGTCCGATTGGCGAGCAGTTCCAGAAGGCGGGGGACAACCTGCCCAAGTCACTCTTGATCTTGCACCCGGAGAGCAAGTCGCAGCTGCTCGGTGTCGAGA
>JBGPMX010000116.1:0-9801 GCA_041487215.1 Planctomycetia bacterium
CAGGTCCCCGGTGCGGCCGAGCAGGATCGCGCCGGTGATGCGGTCGCCGTCGAAGAGCAGCTTGCGATAGATCGGCCGCGATTCGTTTGAGATCGCCCGCGCCTCGCCAGGCGACGACCAGAGCCCGAAGCTGGCCGCCTGCAGGCCACAGATGTCGAGCACGTTGATGAGCAGCGACCCGTCGTAGGCCACGTCCCGGCCGGCCATGTTGGCGCCGGCCACGCGGCCGTGGTCGATCGCCGTGGGCTGGATGGCGTGGATACGCTGCGCGCCGTCCATCAGGTCCGGTCCCTGTGCGCAATCCCCCGCCGCGTAGATGTTCGGGAAGTTCGTGCGCAGGTGATGGTCCACCAGCACGCCGCGATCAACCCGGATACCGGACCCCTTGAGGAAGTCCACGTTGGGCCGGATGCCGGTGGCGATGATGACCGCGTCCGACTCGACCGCCGCGCCGCTGGTCAAGCTCGAGACCAGCTTGCCGCCGCGCTCGTCGATCCGCGCCACGCTCGACCCGGTGAAGACGTCGATCCCCTTGTCCGAGAGCCACCGCGTGGCCAGGTGCGCCGATTCGGCGTCCAGCATGCGCGGCAGGATCTGCTTCTCCATCTCGACCACCGCCAGGCGGCATCCCTTCTTGTAGAGCGCGTTCAGGACGATGAATCCGATGAAGCCGGCGCCGACGAAGAGCACCTTCTGGCCGGCCGCGCTGCGCGGCATCACCCGCCGCGCATCGTCCATCGTCCAGAGGTTGGTCACCCCGGGCAAATCCGCACCGGGGATCGGCGGCCGGGTGGCCGACGAACCGGTGGCAATGAGCAGCGTGTCAAAGTCCAGGGTCGTGCCGCCGTCGATAAGGATCCGCTTCGCGCCGGGATCGACGGACGCGACCATTTTGCCCAGGTGGGGCGTGACCCGGTGCGTCCGGTAAAACGCCTCGTTGGCCGTGAGCACGTGCGACTCGTCGATCGTACCGGCCATCCAGTAAGGGATGACCATGCGCGAGTAGGCGGGCTCGTTCGAGACCAGGTGGATCTCCGAGCCGCTCGGGTCGTACTTACGGATGGTCTCGATGGCGTGCATCGCCGCCGGTCCGCTGCCGATGATCACGTGCTTCATAGTCGCCCTTACTGGATGGAGTTGATGCGCAAACCCGAGAAACCGCCGATGCACGCTGACGAACGCCGACACTAACAGTCAGAAACGCCGAAAGACGCAAACCCGAGAAACCGCCAATGCACGCCGACGAACGCCGACACCAACAGTCGGAAACGCCGAGAAACCGCCGATGCACGCTGACGAACGCCGACACTAACAGTCAGAAACGATGGACGACTCGTTTCACGTCAACGCGCGACCCACCGAAATTCAGCAGTAGACAAACCCGGATCCCCGTAGCTCTCAAATAGTTCATGCACTGGGCCATGTGGATTTCATCGAATGCCTTGACCGCCTTAAGTTCGACAACTACGGACTGCTCGACGAGAAGATCGGCCAGGTACTCGCCGACCACCACGCCGTCGTAATGAACCTGAATGGGCTTCTGCTGCTCGACGACCGCGCCCGCTTTGCGGAGCTCATGGGCGAGCGCGTTCTCATAGACCTTTTCCAAAAAGCCACAGCCGAGCGTTCGTCCGACGGTATAGGCAGCGCCGATAATCGTCTCCGTGACCTGATCCAGTCGGCGTCGGTCGGCGTCCATCGGCGGTTCCACCGTCCCCTCAGTGATATCGACATGCACAAGCACAGGAAACCGCCGATGCACGCCGACGAACGCCGACACCGACAGCCAGAACCCTTGAAATTCGCAAACTTGAGAAACGCCGATGCACGCCCACGCACGTCGAATCAAACGCTCGAAACCATGAACCAATCTCCGTCGGCGTTCTGCGGCGCCCATCGGCGGTTCCATCTTCTCCGTCGGCGTTCTGCGGCGCCCATCGGCGGTTCCTCCTCCCCTATGCCCCTTATGCGAGCCCCAGCGCTTCCAGCTTCTCGCGGGTGGGCGCGCCGGCGGCGGTCCAGCCGCGCAGGCGGTAGTACTCGGGGAGCATCTCGCCCAGCCGGCACACCTGGCCCTTGGTCGGTCCGAACGGGATGGGGCTCTTGAGCAGCCGATCGGGGAGCGTGTCATCGGCGCCGCTGAAGCCGGCGCGGAGCAGCCACTGCCGCTCCAGGTTGAAGATCCGCTCGCCGGCCTCGAGCAGCGATTCGGCCGTGTAGTCCACGCCGGTCGCCGCGACCAGCTCCGGGAGCGCGTCCTCGATCGCGATGCCGAACGTCAGGAAGATGCAGGTTCCCGTCGCGTCGAATGCGGCATTGGTGTCCTGGAACGCCTTCGAGAGCGCGGGCTTGCCCACGACCGCCGCCGGGTCCGTCTTGGCGGGGATACCGAGGATCTCGGAGGCGAGCGTGTAGCCGCGCAGGTGGCAGCCGCCGCGGTTCGAGGTGGCGTAGCCGAGCCCCATGCCCTGCACCGCGCGCGGGTCGTACGCCGGGAACTCCATCCCCTTCGAACCCATGAAGAGCTCGGGGTGCCCGAACTTCGCACAGAACCGCTTCGATCCCTCGGCGAGCTCGTCGCCAAACCCGCGGCGCAGCGCCGTCGCCTCGGTCATCGCCACCAGGGCATCCGCCGAGCCGAACGGCAGCGGCATGCCCACCCGCCCCTCGTCGATCACTTCCCGCTCGTAGAGCTCCATCGCGGAGGCCAGCGTCGAGCCGAAGCTGATCGGATCCATGCCGTACTCGTTGCACAGGAAGCTGGCCTTGAGCACGGCGTCCAGGTCGTCCACGTTGGTGTCGGCCCCGAGCGCCCAGGTGTTTTCGTACTCCGGCCCCTCGCCGGCGATCCGCCAGTTGTGCGGCGACGTGGTGACCTGGTGCCGCGTGCGGCCTTCGTCCGAGACGCGCGTGACGCGTCCGCAGGCGATGGTGCAGGCGAAGCAGGCCTTGTTGCGGATGGTGTGGCGGCTCTTGAGTTCCTCGCCGCTGATCCGTTCCGCATCCGAATCGGTCTCGCCGGGCCGCATGCGGCCGAACTGGAAGTTCTTGGTGGGCATGGCGCCCGATTCGTTGATGACGTGCACGAGCACGGCGGTGCCCAGCTGCGGCAGCCCCTCACCGGTCACGGGCGCCGCGTGGAGCTTGCGTTTCTTGGCCCACTGCGCGCGCAGGAAATCGTCGGGCCGGGCGATAGAGACGGATCCGGTCCCGCGCACGGCGATTGCCTTGAGGTTCTTCGAGCCCATCACGGCCCCGACGCCGTTGCGGCCGGCGGCGCGGTGCCGATCGTTCATGATCGCGGCGAACCGGACCAGGTTCTCACCCGCCTGGCCGATCGACGCCACCTTGGCGTCCGGCACGCCGGTCACTTCGCGGATGCGTTCCTCGGTGTCCCAGCAGCTTCCGCCCCAGAGCCCCGCCGCGTCGCGGATCTCCACGGTGTCATCGAAGATCCAGAGGTAAACCGGCGCGCTGGCCCGGCCCTCGACGATGATCATGTCATAGCCGGCGAACTTGAGTTCGGGCCCCCAGTGCCCGCCCGAGTTCGATGTGGTGATCGTGCCGTTCAGCGCCCCCTTGGTGACGACCATGTAGCGCGCGCCGCAGGAAACGCTCGTGCCGGTGAGCGGCCCCGTCGCGAAGAGGATCTTGTTGTCGGGCGAGAGCGGATCCACCCGCGGATCGACCTCGTCCGAGAAGTAGCGTGCGCCGATGCCGCGGCCGCCCACGAACTGGCGCGCCCAATCGGCACGCAGCGGCTCCACCGACGAGCGGCGGCGCGTGAGATCCACACGCAGCACCCTGCCGGTCCAGCCGTGCATCGCTTGCGCTCCCTGCATGGTCAACCCGCCAGCGACTCGTGGTACGCTTCGGACACTTGGCGGCCGAGCCCGGCCATCCAGTCACCGGATTCCGGCACTTCCTGGTACGTGATGCAGTCGGTGGGGCATGCCATGGCGCACGCCGGATCGCCGCCGCACAGGTCGCACTTGGTCGCCTTGTGCTCGGCGGGCTTCAGGAAGACGGTGCCGAACGGGCACGCGATCGTGCACAGGCTGCAACCGACGCAGGTTTGCTCGAGCACGACCTTGGCCCCCGTCTCCGGGTTGATCGCGATCGCGTTGACCGGGCAGGCGGTCAGGCACCACGCTTCCTTGCACTGGAAGCAGGTGTAGGGCGTATAGCGCGCCTGCTCGTCGAAGATGTGCACCTTGATGAGCGAAGCGGCGGGCTGAAAAGTGCCCGTCTGCACCCAGGAGCAGGCGAGCTCGCACTGCATGCAGCCGGTGCACTTGTCCGGCTCGATCTTGAGCATCTTCGGCATCGGACGAATCCTTGGCTAAGACTCTAGGCCTCGGATTCTCACGCGCCCGCCAGGGCCCCGTCAATCAGAGAATCGAGCCGGCAAGTTTGGTATAACGCGGCCATGAGAATCCGCCCCTATCGCGAGACGGATCGGCAAGCGCTCCGCATGATCACGATCGACGCGTTCCAGGGAGTGTCGATCGACCAGAACATCGAGCGGCGCTTCGGGGCGATCGCCGGCCGGGACTGGCAGTGGCGCAAGGCACGCCAGCTCGACGAGGACATCGATGCGGCCGACGGGCGGGTGCTGGTCGCAGAGACCGAGCCGGGCGAGGTGGTCGGCTACGTCACCACGCGGATCGACACGGCGGCCGGCATCGGCTTCATTCCCAACATGGCGGTCCGTTCGGGCTGGCGTGGGCACGGCATCGGGCGGCAGCTCATCGAGCGGGCACTCGAGCTCTTCCGTGACGCCCGGTTGCAGCTCGCCCGCATCGAGACGCTCGATCAGAACACCATCGGCGAGCACCTCTACCCGGCGTGCGGTTTCGTCGAGGTGGCGCGCCAGATCCATTTCGCTCTGCCCCTCGACCGGGACGCGCCACCATGAACGTGGAGGTGCGTCTGTTCGCCACGCTGCGCGGCTATCTTCCCGCGGGGAGCGACGCGGCCTGCGCCCGCCTGGAGATGCCGCAAGGGGCGCGCCTGAATGACGTGCTGGAACGGCTCGGGATCCCCGCCCCGCTGGCGCAGCTGATCATGGTAGACGGGCTGCACCAGCCGGACCGCCAGACGGTGCTGCACGACGGCACGGTGGTGAGCATCTTCCCGCCGATCGCCGGCGGCGTCAGTTAAACCCGTCGAGATTGCCCAACTCACCCCTCAATCCTCACTCTGCCTACTCACCTCTCACCCCTCACCACTCACTCCGTAATGCCATTGACCGATTGGGTCAAATCCGCATAATCCCCGCGCGATCCCTTCGTCTGGGGCCGGCCGGCCTTGAATACGTCTAGGAGTGGAGAGAGGTGATCATGTCACTGCGACGGCTCTTGCTCGTCACGGCGACGGTTCTGCTTGCACACGCCGACGCGCGTGCCGGCGATGGCGCCGCCGTGCTCGCCGCGCAGAGCCCGGAGCGGGGGTCGTCCGGCTGGCAGGGCTCCTTGCGGCGCGGCGAGTGGACCGTGCCGGTGCCGGCGTATCACCCGGAGAGCAGCGGCGGATCAAGCCGCGCCCGCGTTCCGGAGCAGGTCGCCCAGCTTTCCGATGTGCCTCCGCCCCCCCTGCCTAGCTCGCCGTTCGATCGAGCGCCCGCAACGTCGCCGTACACGCCGCCGCCCCCCATCGCGCCCTACGACCGGTCGCTGCCGTCCGCGGGCTGCGATCCGTGTGCGCCGCTGGCCCCGAGCCGCGCGCCGTTCTTGGCCGACCCCTCTTTTGCCGATCCGTGCAGCCCGTTCGCTCCGCAGAGCTACTTTTTCGACAACACGTACCTGTTCGCCACGGGGGAGGCGTTCCGCCAGTCCGGGGCCGACACGCGGCAGGCGGCGCACCTGGGCGCGAACCTGGGCACTGCCCTCATCAACGATACCGCGGGCCTCGGCCTGCAGCTGGGTGGCTCCGGAGGATGGGCCGAGGGCGGCGGCCAGACGTTCGTGACCGGCGGGCTCTTCTACCGCGGCGACAGCCGCGCGGCGCTCGCCTGGAACATTGGCGCCGTAGCCGACTGGGTGCGCGACCAGGCCTTCGACGTCGATGTGGTCCAGCTGCGTGCCAAGACCAGCGTCACACTCGATCCCCAGGACGAGATCGGCGTTTGGGGGGCCACGTCGATCCGCGATGACCGCACCAACCTGGGGCCGACCATCGACGCCATGGACCAGGTGAACCTGTTCTATCGCTACCTCTGGCCGAACGGGTGGGACATCACGGGCTGGGTGGGCTGGCGCAGCGATCCGAGCTCCGCCGCGCTCGGCCTGGACGCGGTGATGCCGATCGACGACGTGTGGGCGTTCACGGCCGGCGGCCATTACGGCTGGGAGGGAGACTCCTGGAGTGCGTACGCCGGCGTCCAGATCTACCTGGGCGGGCGGGCCGTCGAACGCTGCATCGGCCAGTACCGCCACATGCCTTACCTGTCGGTCGCCGACAACGGATCGATGACGCTGTTTCGTGAGCGGTAAGGACGAAGCTACCCTTTTTTCGGCACGGAGCACGGTCATGCAGCTCTGCCCCTGGCGCGTACGCTGGACGATCGCCGCACTCTTCCTGGCTTTCTCTTGGGGGCCGCTTCCAATCGGTCGAGCCGACGACGACGCCGCGCCAGGCACGGCCACGCAAGAAGCGATTGCCCGGGTGATCCCGCTCAAGTTCCGTGACCCAGATTACCTGGCGGAAATCCTCCGCATACTCCCGGTGACGATCTCGGCCGACATGCAGACGCACCGGCTCATCGCGCTCGGGCGGCCCGACGACCTCAAGCAAGTGGAGGACCTCGTCCGCGAACTGGATGTGCCCATCGAGCGGACGGCCGTCGCGCCGGAGCTCGAGTTGCGGGTGTACCGGCTGCGCAACCGCACGCCCCAGGAACTGCTCGACTGCCTGGAGCCGATGCTCAGCCCGCGCGGCAAGATCTCCGGTGACCCGACAAGCCGCACGCTGATCATCAAGGACGATCCGGGCGTGCACACGGACATCACCATGCTGGTCCGCGAGCTTGACGTGGCCGGCGCCACGCCAAAGGCTCCGGCAGCGCTGGTCGCCCTGTCGTCTCCGGTTTCGGTCGCCGTCGCGGCGCCGGTCGCCGACCACCCGGCACGCACGCCGGAGCCGGCGCATGAACCGGCCGTCTTCCTGCGCGTGCGGGTGTGCGAGATCCAGCCGCAGGCGCTGCGTGGCCTGACCGGCCTGCCGGGCGACCCGCGGCCGGATTCCGCACTGGCCGCGCTGCTGCGCGGAGGTGCTCCGGCCACGCTGGACGACACGGACCTGGCAACGTGCGATGCGCTGGTCCGGGACGGTGTGCTCAGGCCGCTCGCCGAATGCACGGTCTCGACGCCGAGCGGCCATGCGGCCACACTGCTCGCCGGCGACAGCTACGAGGCACCGGTTGTCGAGGAGGACGAGGTCGATCCGTCGACGGTGTTTGTGCCGGGCCTGTGCGCCGACCTGCGTTTTGAGCCGACCGTGATCGCGCCCGGCCACCTGCTGCTGCACGCGCAGCCGATCCCCGGCTGCTGCCCGCCCTGCGACCAGGGGGAAACGGGCGCGCATGCACCCGCCGAGTACATCTCGGTCGAGCTCGATGAGGGGCGTACGTTCGCCATGCGTGGCCGGATCGCCCGCAGCCGGCAGGCTGAAAAGTCCGCGCTGGGCGGCATCCCCCTGCTCGGGGCGCTGCTGCCATCCCGGCCGGCGCCGCCGCGCGAGACCGAGCTGCTCGTTCTGGTCAGCGCCGCGGCGTCGCAGGAATCCGGCACCGCTCAGCTCGCACTCCAGCCTTCTCGCCCGGCGGCCACGCCGACGCTCCACGCGGAGCCACCGAGCGGCTCGGAGAAGTCGAGCGAGTAGCACGGGTGCAGCAGGTGTCTCCGCATTCGGACTCGCTTTTCGACAGGAGATACGATTTCGCGAATCTGCAGCCATCACGCTCCGCGTGATGAAGGCGTCACGCGCAACGTGCGGGCAACGTGTACTGGGTCAGTTTGAGGAACGACCCCCCCTTGTCCCCCCCTTAGCAAGGGGGGGAAGGGGGGGTATCAGCCAAACTGACCCAGTACCGGGCAACGTGCTTGAAGACGCACGCCGCTTCGAAGACTTGAGGGACGTGCCACCCGCCGTCGCGTTTGAATCGGTTTTGTTGCGCACCGTTGTTGCGCAGCAGCGGCCGATACTCCCCTTCCTTTCTGATGTACGAGGGAAACGGGAGGATCGGCGTAACAACAGCCTACGGTGGAAGGGACTCCGCCATGGCGGCCCGACTCTCACCCCTCGGCGCACACCCGCCGGGTGCTGCCGCGCGGCCGATACGCCGACGCCGCTGGCTCGCGCTCGCCCCGCTGGCTCTGATCGCCCTGCTGCTCGCCGCTCCCAGGCTGCTCTGCCAGCCGACGGTCGCTGCGGCGATCGCGGACAGTCTCTTGCCCGGTAGCTCCCGCTCCATCCAGTTCGATCACGTGTCGGCCGGGTGGTTCCGGCCCATCGAGGCGACCGGTATCCGCTATCGTTCGCCGGGGTTCGAGCTGGTGGCGGACTCGCTGCGCTGCGACCGCACGCTCGCGGACCTGCTGCGTCAGCCGCGTGATCTGGGCCAGGTCCGGATCGACGCCCCGCAGGTACCGATCGACGAGACCAAGCAGGCTCCGAGCGCCCGCACGGTACCGGGCGGTTCGCGTGGGCGCGGGCGGAAGGCCGCGCCGCGTGTGGTGTCGGGCGCGTTCGAGTGCAGGCACGGGACGCTGCGCATCGTGGGGACCGATAGGAACGACGACTGGATAGCGCGGGAGATCGAGCTCCGGCTCACCGCACCGGCGGCATCGGATACGGCCGAGTTTGAGCTGAACGCGCGTGCCGGCGAGGCGACCTCTACCGCCCACGTCTCGGGTCAGGGGCGGATCGGCTGGCCGGTGCGGTCGATCGCGTCGTGCGCGCTCGAGGGGCAGATCGAGATGGCAGGGATCGACGCGCGGGCAATCAGCGTGCTCGCGGGCCGATGGCTGCGCGAAGCGAAGGGCGAGCCGGCGGGCTGGTGCATCAGCGGGCCTTTGACTGGCAGCATCAGCTTCCGACGCACCAGCGACGAGACCACCGAGGCGGAGGCACAGTTTCACGTCGAATCGTTCGCCGCGTGCGAAACGTCCAGCGGCCTGGACCTGCGCGAACCGCAGGCCGACCTGCGAACCATCGCCCGACTGCGCGACGGTTCGCTACGGATCGATTCGCTGCGGCTGGAAGCGCCCAGCGTCCAGCTCAGTGCCGCCGGGACGATCCGCGATCTCGACGGCGAGGCGAGCGCCGACCTGTCGGGGCTGGTGCGGTGTGATTGGGCGCGCATCCAGCAGCAACTCGCGTCGCTGCTCCCAGAAGGAATGTCGCTGAGCGGCGACGCCGCCACCCCGTGGCGCTTCCGAGGTCCGCTTCGCGCCACGCCGGGCGCCGAAGCGGCGCGGCGCGTCGACGCCGATCTCTGCGTGCACATGGACTCGCTCAGCCTCTCCGGCTTCCAGCTCACGCCGCTCGACCTCGCCGCGCACTGCGACAACGGCGTCGTGCGGCTCGAGCCGATCTCGAGCCCGGTGGGCGCAGGGCGTATGACCGCCCAGCTCTCCGTGGCGATCGACCGCCCCGTGCCGCTGCTGAGCATGGCGCCCGGCCGGGTGCTGGACCACGTGGCGATCGACTCCGAGCTCTGCGACCTTGTTCTGCAGTACGTCCACCCGCTGCTCGCCGTGCCGGGCACGCTGCACGGCCGCCTGTCGCTCGAGCTCGACC